>CAJPTB010000249.1 GCA_905373325.1 uncultured Ancrocorticia sp. | reverse complement strand
AGCTCGGCGCCGTCGACCCGCGCGCCTTTGATGGCCGCGAAGACCTCGCCGCCGCTGACGGTCCGCGTGTCAGCCGTCAGCGACGAAATCTGTTCTCGTGCGACGTCGGGGGGAGTCTCGCCCGCCGTCGTCGCATTGCAATCGGCAACGACTTGCGCGAGCGTCACCGGTATCATGCTTTCTCCTCACCGTCGTGGACGCGGGCGCGCTTGCGTAGGGCGCGCCGCGCCTCGACTCGGTCGTCGAGTTCGATCGGAACGCCCGCCACCTCCTGAATGGTTTCGTGGCCGCGCCCCGCAAGGAGAATGGTATCCCGCTCGGAGGCTTGCGCGATTGCGGCGTCTATAGCTTGGGACCGGTCCGCGATTTCCACGACCGGGGTGTCGAAGCCGCGCGTTCCCTCGATGACAGCCGCTCTGATGACGGCGGGATCCTCGTCGTGAGGGTCGTCGTCAGTGATGTAGACGAGGTCGCCGTAGCGGGCGACGGCGGCCCCCATGGCCGGGCGCTTGCCCTTGTCGCGGTCCCCGGCCGACCCCGTGAGCACGACGAGCCTGCCCTCGGTCGAGGGGCGCAGAGCCTTCATGGCGTTGACGAGCGCCTCCGTGTTGTGGGCGAAGTCGACGATGACGCGCGGGCGGGCGTTGAGCACCTCCATGCGGCCCGGCACCGCAGGGTTGATCCCTTCGGGCAGGGCGCGCGCGAGCTCGTCGGGGGCGTATCCGGCCGTCATGGCCATGACGGCCGCGAGCGCGGCGTTGGCGACATTGAACTCCCCCGGAAGGGAGGTGCTCGTTGCCAGCCTGCGCCCGTCGGTCGATTCGAGGACGAAGCTCGACCCGCCCCGGTGAACGGCCTTCCATCCCACGACGCCGTCGGGCAGATCCGGCAGATCGGAGCCGACGGCGAGGGCGGCGACCTCCCCTTCGAGCCTCGGCGCGCATTCCGCGAGGAGGCGGCGGCCGTATTCGCCGTCGACTGAGACGACGGCGTTGCGAGCCCTCTCTGGGGTGAAGAGACTCGCCTTGGCCTGGTAGTACGCCTCCATCGTGCCGTGGAAATCGAGGTGGTCTTGGGTGAGATTCGTGAACCCGGCCACCGTGAACGTCACCGGGTCGCTGCGGCCCTGGACGAGGGCGTGGCTGGAAGTCTCCATGACGACGTCGGTCCCTCCCCCGCGGCGGTGGAAGGCTAGGTAGCTTTGGAGCTCGTCGGGCATGGGCGTCGTCAAGCGGGCCGGCACGCTCATTCCCGCCAGGCGGATCTCGACCGTGCCGATGAGGCCGGGTTTGCGCCCGAGGGCGCAGAGTATCGATTCGACCATGTAGGCCGTCGTCGTCTTGCCGTTGGTTCCCGTAACGGCGTATGAATCGAGGCCGGCGGCGGGTTCGCCGAGGATCAAGGCGGCCGCCTTTCCAACGGCGGCGCGCGGATCGTCGACGACGAGGACGGGAACGGAGCGCCCGCCGGGGGCGCCGCGAAGGATCTCGAGCCCCTCGGCGTCGGTGAGCACGGCGCTCGCGCCGGCTTTGACCGCGGAGGCGGCGAAGGCCGCGCCGTGGACTTTCTCTCCCGGAGTGGCCGCGAACAGGTCGCCCGGCCTCGCCTGCCTGCTGTCGGACGTGACGGATTCAACCGCTGCGCTGCGGGCCTCGGGCCCTCCGTCGCCGACGTCTACCGTCGCCCCGACGGCCGCCGCGAGCGCGTCGAGCCGCGTGAGAAGCCCGGTCTGTCTCGTATAGTCAGTCATTCTTGCCTATCTGACGCTCGTACCACGGGTACTTGAACAGGGGCTCGGTGGAAGGCGCGATCCCCAGCTGCCGTACCGCAAAGTGTGCGACATTAGAGAATACCGGAGCGGCCACCTCGCCGCCGTACCCGGCGCCCTTGCCGTTGAAAACGGTGACCGCCACGGCTATCTGGGGCTTGTCCGCCGGAAGGACCCCCACGAATGTGCCGACTCGCTTGGTGAGCTTGCCGTTGGCGTCGGGCACCTGCGCGGTCCCCGTCTTTCCCGCGACGTTGTATCCCTCGACCCTGGCGAGATAGCCGGTCGAATCCTTGTCGGTGACGGCCTGCATCATCTTCAGCATCGTCGCCGCCGAGTCTGCCGAGATCACGCGCTGTTTCTTCTCCGGCGCGACGGGCTTCTCGTTTCCGTCGGCGTCGACGACGGACTCGACGATGTGCAGCGGAACCTTCACTCCCCCGTTGCCGATCGTCGCCACCATCTGGCCGAGCTGAACGGTGGTGGCCGACCATCCCTGACCGAACATCGTCGTGTAGCGCCCTCTGGGGCCCCAGGCGCTCGGCTGCCTGAGCTTCCCGCGGGACTCCGCGGGAAGCTCGATGCCCGTCTTTGAGCCGATGCCGAACTTCTTCATGTAGTCATAGCGCTTGGCGTCGCTCACTTTGTCGCCGATCTGAATAAGGCCCGTGTTGTAGGACTTCGCGAGGATCCCGGCCACCGTCATCTTTTCGGTGCCGTGCGAATCGTTGTCGTGGACCTTCTCGCCGTTGGGCATCGTGATCGAGTACGGAACGGTGAAAACGCTCTCGGGCGTGACTTTCTTCTGGTCGATCGAGCCGGAGAACGTGATGAGCTTGCCTGTCGATCCGGGCTCGACGGGCGCCTGCACCGCCCGCGACCCCCAATTCGAGGACGCCGTCGAACCGAGGCTCGCCGGATTGGGGGAGCCGGAATCCACGAGGGCGAGGATCCTTCCGGTTCCGATCTCGACGACGACGGCCGCGCCCCACTCGGCGTTGTTGGCCTTGACCGAATCGTCGACGGCCTTCATGAGTTGGTTCTGCAGGTCGCGGTCGATCGTCAGCTTGACGGTCGAACCGTTCTTCGCGGCCGCCTCCTTGCGCTTGCCGTTGGGCAAAACCGCGCCTCCCCCGGCGACTTCGACCGTGAGGGAGCCGTTTTTTCCTGCGAGCGCGGCCTCCTGCGACTTCTCGATTCCGGCTTGGCCCTTGATCTGGCCGGGCTCGTTCTCGACCTGGCCCGTGTAGCCGAGCACGTTTCCGGCGACCGCGCCGTTGGGGTATTCGCGTTTCATGTACTGCTCGGGCTCGATCCCCGTGATGCGCAACGCGTTGACCTTGCGCCAAAGATCCGGGGAAACGTCCTTCTTGACGTATGCGAAGGACTTCTTCTCCTCGCCGCCCAGGAGGAGGCCGCCCAGCTCGGCCCGGTCCATCTTGAGCAGCGGCGCGAGCTGTTCGGCCGCCGCCGCGGCGCCGGATCCGATGAGATTGCCGTCCTTGTCGTAGCGTTTGTACTGGGCGATGGCCTTCTGGTTGACGCCGATGTTGTACCGCTCGATCGACGTCGCCAGCACCGACCCCTTCGAATCGACGATGTCCCCTCGCTTGGCGTGCAGCGTGTACGTCCTCGTTCTGAAACCCGAGGCGGCCTCCGCGAGGGAGGCGGATCTGACGCCTTGGAGGTCGGCGAGCCGAATGCCCAAAACCAGTGCGCACACAACGAAGGCGACGGCGAGCGAGTGCAAGCGTCTGGCCGCCAAAGGCAACGACGAGTGGTACTCCCTCAGTCGACGAATGTACCGAGAAAAGGCAGCGC
>CAJPTB010000248.1 GCA_905373325.1 uncultured Ancrocorticia sp. | reverse complement strand
CGGCGTCATCAAGATGAACGTCGACACCGACACCCAGTACGCCTTCACCCGCCCCGTCGCCGACCACATGTTCCGCAAGTACGACGGCGTCCTCAAGGTCGACGGCGAAGTCGGCAACAAGAAGGATTACGACCCGCGCTCGTGGGGCAAGCTGGCCGAGGCCGGCATGGCCGCCCGTGTGCTCGAAGCCTGTGAACGCCTCGGCTCGGTCGGAACCAAGATGAGCTGAGGCCAGAGCTTCTTGACGATCGCTTCGGTTCGGCTGGGACAACGGCGGTCTGGCTAGACGGCTCAGATTCCACCGGACACGACGCTGCGCCGTCGTCGGCAAAATCTCGCCGACGACGGCGCTTTCCGTTGAACGGCCGTTGTCATGCACGAAGGCACTTTTCATGCCTCGCCGCACTCCTATGCCGTGACACCGAGCCTATGCCGTGCCGACGCTTTATGCTCCGGGCGCCTCTCCTGCGCGGGCTGACCTCGCCGTTGCGCTTTGACGTCGCTTTGCCGCCGCTACGTTGTTCTGCCGCTGCTTTGTTCAGCGGCGACTGCGTCGCCCTGCTTCCGCCGCGTTGTTCAGCGGCCACTCGTCGTCCTGTTTCCGCCACGTTGTTCTGATGCCGCTACGTGGTTCTGCCGCTGCTGCGCATCGTTCTGTTCCCGCCAGCTCGCTTGCCGCTTGCCTCGGCGGGCCGATTGTTCCCCGCTCTCGGCGGCCGGCTAAATTGACGGTTGGTGCCGATTCGCTCGCTGACGATGCTTTCCCGCCCTCGGTGGCCGGAGACTGTTCCGGCCTCGGAGACGGAAACTCCTAGTCGCGGGCCGCGTCGAGCAGTTTGTCCAGCGCGGCCTTCTCGATGATGGCTTGCATGTAGGCTGCGAACGCGACGCCGATGATCGCAACGAACCAGACTGCGGCCATGCGCGCCCTGGGAACCGCGACGAAGACGGCCAGCGGAGCGAGAGCCACTGCGACATTGGCCAGTGTGCGCCACAGGTAGCCCCCGGCAAGCACCGCGGCGTTTCCCACGTGGCCGATTGCCGTGTTCTCGAAGAATGCCTGGAGCGGCGCCGTCCAGCTGAGCACGCCCAGCACGGCGGCGAGCCCCACGATGAGCAGGCCGTTCAGGCCGCCGGCCAAGCGAGAATCGTCGATGCCCGAAAGGAGCCAGCTCTCGGCCGCGCCCGCGCCGAGGAGGATTGCGCACGGAATCCACCAGCCCATTGATTGAACCAGATTCTTGCGGAAGGCCGCCCACCACGTGCGCACGAGGTAGCCGTCCTCCTCGCGGACCGTCTCGCCGCAGACCCGGGCGCAGGCCGTGAGCGCCGCGCCCGCCGTCGCCACGGGAATGGAGGCGGCGAGCGTCAGCAGATTGACTATGACCAGATCGGTCGCCGTCGACAGGCCCCGATAGAACTTCGAGTCGGGAGACAGGACGCCCATGCGATCGCGTGGCTCAGCCCTTGACCGCGCCCGCGGCCACGCCCTCGACGATGTACTTCTGGCAGGCCAGGTAGAAGACGACGATCGGGATGACTGCCATGACCAGCACCGCCATCTGCGCCCCGAGGTCCTTGTTCCCGTTCGTTCCGATCATTCCTTGGATTACGATCGGGATCGTCTTGTAGCGCTCGTCGCTGCCTATGACGAGGTAGGGGAGGAGGAAGTCGTTCCACACCCACATTGTGTTGAGAATGGCCACGGTGACCGCCGTCGGCTTGAGCAGCGGCATGACCACGCGGAAGTAGTTCTGCAGCGGTGAACAGCCGTCGATGTAGCTGGCCTCCTCGATCTCCAGCGGGATCGACTTGACAAAGCCGGAGAAAAGGAACACCGAAAGGCCCCCGCCGAATCCGAGGTAAAGCAGCACCATTCCCCAGGGAGTTGCTAGCCCTAGCCTGTCGGCGATGCTCGACGTCGGAAACATGACCATTTGGAACGGCACGATCATCGAGAAGGCGAAAAGGTAGTAGATCACCGACGTCCACCACGTCTTCACGCGGGTGATGTAGTAGGCCGTCATCGCGCAGAAGAAGACGATCACGGCCACAGAGGCCACCGTGATGAACAGCGACCACAAGATCGCCTGGCCGAAATTCTCGTCCCCGAGGGTCTTCGTGTAGTTGTTCAGACCCACGCTCGACTCCCCGTCCGGCAGCGCGAAAGGGCTTTCCGAGATGAACAGCTTGCCCTTGAACGAGTTGATCAGAATGAACGCGAGCGGAATGAGCCACAGAAGCGAAAGCAGCGTCAAGAAAAGCGTGAGAACCGCCCTGCCCGGGGAGAAACGCGGACGTGAGACAGCGGGCATCGGCGCTTTCGCGGCGGCCGAGGCTTTCGCGGCCGCCGACGCCTTGGAGTCGGGACGTTCGGAGTCGGACGGGGTGCTCGCCGCACCGGACGCTGTGTGCGCCGCTTCGGCTGCGACGGCGCCGGAAGCGGCGTCGGACTGGGTGTTTGCGGTGCCCGACGTCGAACGCGCGGCGTTGCTGTTGGTGGCGCTCACTGGTCGACCTCCTTCGAACGGGTGACGCGCAGCTGAATGAAGGCGATGACGGCGACGACGATGAAGAAGATGACGGCCATGGCTTGCGCTGTGCCCTCGCCGTTGCGAATGTCGAACATCCTCTTGAAAATGTTGAGGGCCGCCATCTGGGTCTCCTTGTAGGGCTTGCCGTCCGTCAGGGCAAGGTTTTGGTCGTACATCTTGAACGTGTTGGCAAGCGTCAAGAATGTGCAGATGGTGATGGAAGGCATCATGATCGGCAGGGTCACGGACCTCATCGCCTGCCATTTGGAAGCGCCGTCGATCTGCGCGGCCTCAATGAGCTCGGGCGGAACGTTCTGCAGGCCCGCGATGTAGATGATCATCATGTAGCCCATCATCTGCCAGCTGGTCAGCAAGACGAGTCCTGCGAACCCGTACCTCCAATCGTCTTGGATCGACCCTTCGGCGAAACGGTTGATGATGGCGTTGAGCATTGTCTGCCACGTATAGCCGAGCACCAAGCCGCCGATGAGGTTCGGCAGGAAGAAGACGGTTCGAAAGACGTTGGTTCCGCGGAGCTTGCGGGTGAGCATGTAGGCGAGTGTGAATGCGCCGATGTTGACGGTGACGATGGCCACCGCCGTGACCATGGCCGTGAAAGTCAAGGCTTCGACGAAGTGCGACCTTTCGGAGAACGCGGCTGCGTAGTTCTTCAGACCCACCCATTCGGCGTCGTCGATGGCCGTGAACTTGTTGAAGGAAAGGTAGACGCCCACCACGAAGGGAATGAGGAAGGCGATGGTGAAAGCGATGAGTGTGGGCCCGGTGAAGACCGGGAAGTATTTCTTCAAGGATCTGGTCATGATCGGTCTCCAAAAAGAAGTGCGGCGACGAGCCGGCGGTGTGCCCTTGCCCTGCGAGGACTGGGCGTCCTGTCACTTTACAGAGATTGTGGGACTGCCGCTCCGCAGGCGGGTGCGGGTAAGTCGGCCACGCGGGCGCCTGCGGCTCCGTCGCTGCGCCGAAGCGCCGGAGGGCCGATGCCGCCGTGTATCTCCTTGCGCGGGTTCGCCCCGACGCCGGACTTGCGCTGCGGGGAGG
>CAJPTB010000247.1 GCA_905373325.1 uncultured Ancrocorticia sp. | reverse complement strand
GTTGACGCGCCCCGCCGGGCTCTCGACGTCGGTTTCCACTCGCTTGGCGAGATCCCAATCCATGAACGGCCGGTGCGCCCACCTGTTGTCTTCGGCGTGGGCCGGGTCATCAAGGTAGGACATGTCGTTGAACAGGCCCAGTTCGTCGCCCATATACAGCAGAGGGACGCCGCCGTATCCGCACACCACGGCGTACATCAGCGCGATCCGCTTGACTGCCAGGTCGATCGCCTCGGCGTCGTTCTCCTCGACGGCCTTCTCCAGCCCGGCCAGGCTCGCGCACGAACCGGAGATCCGGCGGTCGCCCGTCGCAGGGTTTTCCTGGAACACCAGCCCCCGGGAGAAGGATCCCGGATATCGCCCGGAATAGAAGTCCGAGAGGTAGGCGCGGTGGCCGAATCCCGTCACGCCGACCATCTCGGCGTCGTGGTCGGAGATCGCCCACCCGATGTCGTCGTGGCACCTGACGTAGGTGGCCCACGTCGCCGTCGTCGGCTTGTTCGGCATCTCGGAGAGGGCCACCTGGGCCATCTCCGCCCCGCCCGTGGCAATCGAGTTCCACAGCTGGACCATGAGCTCGTTGTGATAAGCCATGTCCGAGACCAAACCGTGGTGCTGACGCACGCCGAGGTAGGGCATGAGGTCCTCGGGCGCGACGATGGCCTCGGCCTTGAACGCCACAGCCGGGGCGGCCACGCGCAGGCACCCTCGAAGCACCTGCGTCACATCGTGGACTTCCGGCTGATTCTGACAGTTGGTTCCGAGCCTCTTCCAGATGAACGCGATCGCGTCCAGGCGGAAGACGTCCACTCCCTTGTTCGCCAGCCAGCAGATGAGCTCGACGAACTCGTAGAGCACCTCGGGATTGGCCCAGTTGAGGTCCCACTGGTACTCGTTGAAGGTGGTCCACACCCACGCGTTTGCCGCGTCGTTCCAGGTGAAATTGCCGGGAGCGAAGTCCGGGAAGATCTCCGGGAGCGTCTTCTCGAACTCGTCGGGCATCTTCCGGTCGGGGTACAGGAGGAAGTAGTCCCGATACTTCGGGTCCCCCTCCCTGGCCTTCTCCGCCCATTCGTGTTCCTTGGCGACGTGGTTGAGAACGAGGTCCATCTCCAGGGAGATCCCGTTCTCCCTCAGGGTGGCCGCGATGGCTTCCAGGTCGTCCATCGTCCCCAGGTCGGGTCTGATCTGGCGGTAGTCCTGGACCGCATACCCGCCGTCGTTCGCCCCTTCCCGCGGTTTGAGGAACGGCATGACGTGGAGATAAGTCACCCCGAGCCCTTTGAGGTAGTCGACGTGCTCCGCAACGCCTCGAAGGCTCCCCGCGAATCGGTCCGCGTAGGCGACGTAGCCGATCATCTCGGGCTGTTGCAGCCAATCTGGGCGCAGGATGCGCTCCTCGTCCAGCTCCCGGAGCTCGGCCGGGCGCTCCGCCATCGCGTCCTTTATGACCTTGGCCAGCCTGGCCTCGACCTCCGTCTCCCGCCCCGGATACACCTTGGCCAAAGCGGTGCGGATCTGCGGCGCGTAGCGCTTCCATCGCAGATTGAAGTCGCGCTCCGTTTCCGCGTCGAGGGGCATGTCAGTCCTCCCCGGCCGCTTCCGCGGCGGGTTTCCCGGCTGCCTCTGCCGGAGCCTCCTCAGCTCCTTCTTCAGGCGGGCGGACGATGAGCACGTCCCTGTGAGCCCGCCGGACGACGTCGGAGGCCACGTTGCCCAGCAGCCGCCCGACGATCGACGTGTCGCGGATGGCGCCGAGGACAAGCGCGTCGACTCGGTACTGCTTGGCCGCCTCGAGGAGGGCCTCGGCCGGTTCGCCGTCGACTAGGAGCGCAGCGGCGACGCGGACTCCGGCCCCTTCGGCGACGTCGACGGCCTGCTCCAGGGCGTCGGTCGCCGCGGCCACGCCGGGCACCTGGCCCATGGTCGCGTACTTCGTGGCCGCTATCTCTGGGGACGACGCCGCATCGCGGTCGCTGATGGCCGTGTAGGCGCAGACGATCACGACGTCGGCGTCATTGGAGGCCGCGATGGAGACGGCCCGCCGAACAGTCGGCCCGGCGAGCGCACTGCCGTCGGTGCCCACGAGGATTCGGCTGTACTTCGGCATGTTTTCGGTCATTTCGCTCACTTGCCTTCCTTGAATTCTCCGGCCACCTTCGGCGGGGCGGAAACGTCGTCCATGTCTCGGATGGTCGGGGGCTCGTTGATCCACGTCATGGCGATCGCGGCCAAGCCCATGAGAACGCCGGTGAAGGTGATCGCGTTCGTCGGATCCTTGCCCAGGAGGTTCTCGTAGATCCATCCGAAAGTCACGGTCTCCAGCAGCTGCGGCAGCACGATCATCATGTTGAGGATGCCCATGTACACGCCGTACCTGTTCGATGGGACCATGCGGACCGCCATGATGTACGGCACGCCCAAGAGCGACGCCCACGAGATGCCGAAGCCGATCATCGGCAAGAAGACGAGGAACTTGTTGGTGACGTGCGGAAGGACGAGAAGCGATACGAGGGCGCATATGAGGCTCGCCGTGTGGACCCACTTGGCGCCGTGCCTCTTCGCAAGAGACACGAGGCCGAAAGCCACCATGAAGGTGACGACGTTGTACGAGCCGTTCACAAGGCCGGTCCACGTAGTCGCGTCCCTGTACGCCTGGGACTGTGCATTGGTTGTATTGAACACCGACTTGGCGATGGACAGAGAGATGAACTGCCAATAAACGAACATTGCGTACCACTGGAACAGGTACACGAGCCCCAGCTTGCGCAGTTCCTTCGGCATCTCGACAATCGCGTTGCCGATCTCTTTGAGCGCACCGAAACGCTCGCGGTCCTTCTTCGAGCGGAGCTCCGCGAGTTCCTCCGGCGACGGCGGAATCTCGTCAGTGGACAAAACAGAGACGAGGACGGTGGCGATGGAACACACCGACCCCAGCATGAAGGCCCCGAAAACGTAGTAAGGCAAGCCCGAGCCGGCCACCCCCTCCCATATATGCTCGAAAAGGAACATCGAGGCATTGGCGAGGGTGATTCCCAGGCCCGCGAAGAAGGACTGGGCGAGGAAGCCCTTGGCCGTCTGGCTGGGCGGGAGCCGATCGGCGATGAAGGCGCGGTACGGCTCCATCGCGGTGTTGTTCGAGGCGTCGAGCAGCCACAAAAGGAGGACGGCCATCCACAGGGCCGAGACAAATGGGAAGAGGAAGAGGCACACGGAGCAGCCGATGGCGCCGACGATGAAGTACGGCTTTCGCCTCCCCCATCTCTCGCTCCATGTTCTGTCCGACATGGCGCCGATGATCGGCTGAATGAGAAGGCCCGTGATGGGGCCGGCCATATTGAGGATCGGCAGTTCCGACTCGTCGGCGCCCAGCATCTTGTAGATCGGGTTGATCGCGGTCTGCTGCATTCCGAACGAGTATTGGATGCCGAAAAAGCCGAGATTCATGAGGAGAATCTGCCTCATGCTCATCATCGGCTTATGCCGAATGACCGTAGTATTTTTCTGCGTCATGGAATTCCGTTCTATGAAGCGGCGCCGGCGCCGTCGATGTATGCCTGAAGCCTGTCGAGAATGGACTCCCAAACCTTCGC
>CAJPTB010000246.1 GCA_905373325.1 uncultured Ancrocorticia sp. | reverse complement strand
GTATCCCTTGTCGAAGATACCAACCGTGCGAAACGCCGCCTTTAGCAGGGCGCGCGGCGGATACGTGCCCGCTGAGATCGACGACGCGCTCGACAGGCTGGAGGCCGCCTTCGTTCAAAAGCGGAGAGCCTTGGTCGTTGCGGACCGAGGCGAGAAAGCCTGGCTGAACACCACGTATCAGGACGCCAAGAGCCTCTACCCGCGACTTTTGCGCCCGGTGGGCCGCAGATTCCGTGAGGCCGACGGATGGGGCTATTCGAAGGTCGAGGTCGACGAGCTCATCGACAGGCTCTCGGACTATTTCGACGGAAAGACCGATCTGTCGGCGCGCGAGGTGCGCGAAGCCGTCTTCGGCTCGGCGAAGGACAATCACGCCTACGACGAGTCGGTCGTCGACGTCTACCTAGAACGCGCCGCGAGCGTTCTCCTGTCGGTCGAGTGATGGCGGGTTCGCAGCGCGGGGTGGTTCTTTTGGGATCCACCGGATCCATCGGCACGCAGGCGCTCGACGTCGTCGCTCGGAACCCGGAGGATTTCCGCATTCTCGCGCTCGGAGCGGGCGGAGGAAACGTCGATTTGCTGGCCCGCCAGGCCGTGCAATTCGGCGCGAAGGCCGTGGCGGTCGCCGATCCGGCCGCGGAGGCAGCTCTCTCAAAGGCGCTTTCGGCCTATGCCTCCGCCGGAGGCTCGTTCGACGTGCGCGCTGCCGTACGCCACGCGGCCGACGATTCGTCCTCCGCGCGAGCGGACGCCGAACCTTTCACCGCCGGTTCGTCCGAGGACGCCGCCGAGCCGGCCCGCAGTCTCGGCGGCGTCGGCCGGCTGCCGGAAATCGTCTCCGGCCCGTCGGCGATGTCCGCGATAGCCTCCATGGCGGGGGAGGACGACGTGGTCCTCAACGGCGTCACCGGCTCAATCGGCTTGGCGCCCACCCTCGCGGCGCTGCGGTCGGGAGCGACGCTGGCCCTAGCCAACAAGGAGTCCCTCGTCGTCGGAGGGCCCCTCGTCGGGCAGGCGACGGTCCGGCCGGGCCAGATCGTCCCCGTGGACTCGGAGCATTCGGCCATAGCTCAGGCCCTCTCGTCCGGGCGGCATCGCAAAGGCCTGACGAGCCCCGTCGTCGACGGTTCGACGGAAGTGCGGAGGATCGTCCTGACGGCCTCAGGCGGGCCCTTCCGAGGCAAGACAAGAGCCGAACTGGCCCACGTCACTGCGGAGGAGGCGCTCGCGCATCCGACGTGGAACATGGGGCCGGTCGTGACCGTCAACTCCTCGACTCTCATGAACAAGGCGCTCGAGCTCATCGAGGCGGCCTACCTTTTCGACGTCGCACCCGAGGACATCCTCCCCGTCGTCCACCCCCAATCCGTGGTGCACTCGATGGTCGAATTCCGCGACGGATCGACAATCGCCCAGGCGTCGCCGCCGGATATGAGGCTTCCCATCGCGCTCGGCCTGTCCTGGCCGCGGCGGCTTGCCGACGTCGTCCCCGCGAACGACTGGGACAAGCCGGCAGCGTGGACGTTCGAGCCGCTTGACGACGAGACCTTTCCCGCGATCGGCCTGGCGCGAGCCGCGCTTGCGCAATCGCCGCTGCACCCCGCCGTCTTCAACGCCGCCAACGAGGAATGCGTCGAAGCCTTCCTGCGCGGGCGGATCGCCTACCTAGCCGTCGTCGATACCGTCGCCGATGTGTTGGAGGCTTTCGAAGCAGTCGACGAGCCGAGTTACGAAAGCGTGCTCGAGGCCGACCGATGGGCCCGCGCCCGCGCCCGCGAGACGATGGGAGTTTGATGTCAATTCTGGGAATCCTCTTCCTTGTATTGGGCTTGCTGATTTCGGTGGGAATCCACGAACTCGGCCATATGATCCCCGCCAAGAAATTTGGGGTGAAAGTTTCCCAGTACTTCATCGGCTTCGGCCCCACCCTGTGGTCGAAGAAAGCCGGCGGAACGGAATACGGGATCAAGGCGCTGCCCCTGGGCGGATTTGTGAAGATCGCGGGCATGATTCCGCCGGGCAGGCCCGGGCGCAAAGAGCTCAACAGACGGGGAAAGCTCACGCTGGCCGAGGAGGCGCGCCGCGAAAGCGCCTCCGAAATCGGACCGGGAGAAGAGACTCGGGCGTTTTGGCAGCTTTCGGCTCCGAAGAAGCTCATCGTCATGTTCGGCGGTCCGTTGACGAACCTCGTCCTGTGCTTCGTGTGCCTGGCGATCGTCGTATGCGGGATCGGGCTTCCCAAAGCCACATCGACGGTTGGGAAAGTCGTGCCGTGCGTGACCCAGAAATCCGAGTGCGCGGCTTCGGACCCTAAGTCGCCGGCGGCTGAGGCGGGGCTTCGCGCGGGCGACGAAATCACCTCCTGGGGCGGACGCGCCGTCAAGGATTGGAAAGAGATCCAGGCGGCGATCGCCGAGGGCGGCACCGACAAGGCCGACGTCGTCGTCCGGCGCGGCGGCGCGACGATGACGCTGAGCATCACTCCGATCGCGACGAAACGGCCGAAGACCGACGCCTCAGGGAAGGCCGTCAAAGACGCCCGGGGAGAAACGGTCTACGAGATCAAGCCCTACGTCGGCATCTCTCCCACGCACGAACGCCGATCCGAGTCCCTGATGCGGGTTCCCGGGATGGCCCTCGAACAGGCGGGAGGGACGGCCAAAGCGCTCGCTCGGCTTCCCGTGGGCCTGTGGCAAACCGCCCGAAGCGTTGTGACGGGGGAAGAGCGATCCGCCTCGGGCGTCGTCGGGATCGTTGGCGTCGCCGACCTGGCGGGGGACATTGCCTCGGTGCGGGCGAAGTCCTACGACTGGCCGGCGCGCCTCGGCGATCTTCTCCTGTTGCTCGGCTCGCTCAACATGACGCTCTTCATCTTCAATCTCATCCCCCTCCTTCCGCTCGACGGCGGGCATTTGGCCGGCGCCACATTCGAGGGGCTGCGGCGGTCGGTCGCCCGAAGGCGCAGGCGCCCCGACCCAGGCCCGATCGACACCGCGCGCCTCATGCCCCTCAGCTACACCGTCGCGATCGCCTTCATAGTCATGACCGTCATTCTTGTGGTGGCCGACGTCGTCAACCCGGTCAAACTTCTGTAACCGAGCGCCCCGCCCGGATTGCGTCGCCTCCAGAAAAAGCAGGCGGGCGCATCGCTTCGGTGATAGTTTTGACGGTGACGGAGCTTTGGCGCCGTCGCGCTTGCGACGTCGTCTTGGAGCAGAGGCGCTTTCGCCGCTGCGTCGTCCTTTACATTCTTCCCGCTGCGGAGACCGACGAGGCGAGTACGCATCCGTCGTTTTTCATGAGAATGGGGGGGTGAGCAGGACGAGCGCTTCGCTCGTAGACTTTGCCACGCTCGTCGGCGCCGTTACGTTGCTGGTGACGCTAATGGTTTCGCTGGCCGACGGGCCGGGGACTTCGGGCGCCAGACGCACGGGCATGCGGGACGCTCCGGCATGGGAGCGGCGGACCTAAAACGGACTTAAAAGACGCGGACCCGCGGGAGGCCTCGGACATGGAAAGCCGGTGATCTCGCGGTCCCGCCAGGGCCCGCGGGGCAGACGCCCGAGCCGAGACGAAAGCCGGAGGCCAGGTGGAAACGAGAATGAGGA
>CAJPTB010000245.1 GCA_905373325.1 uncultured Ancrocorticia sp. | reverse complement strand
CTGCCTGAGCATCGCGCGTTTGAGCTCTACGACGACGTCGTTCATTTGCTTCTCCTCGTTGAGAATTGTGTGGCGGCGCCTGCCGACGTCGTTTCCGCGGCGGGCGCCGAAGCTGTGAATTGTGCGGCTCCGGCTTTTTCGCGCATCCCTCCTTGGAGCGCAAACGGCCGAAGCCTATGCGTGACGTCTACAACGTATCGGCGAACGATGAATCTGTCAACGTTTCTGAGAATTCTTTTTGAAAATTGCGTAGAATATGAAAAGTTTTCATCGAGCCGACGAGGCGCGCGTCAGACAGGCAAAGCGAGGTGCTAGGCGGACGTGGAAGCCGAAAGCCGTGCCGGGAGGCAAGCCGAAAGCCGTTCTGGGAGGCAAGCTGAAAGCCGTGCCGGGAGGCAAGCCGAAAGCCGTGCCGGGAACCGTTCAGGCGAAGGGGCTCCGCGCGGGAGGGTGGCCCCTGACAGGCGCCGCTCGCTCATCGTCGACGAGGTCCTCGCCGGCGAGGAGGTGCGAATCGAGGAGGTCGCGGAGAACTTGGGGGTCTCCGTCGTGACGGTCTATCGCGACGTTCAGATCCTCGAAGGGGCGGGCCTGATCGAGCGGTCGAAGGGGGTTCTGCGGCCCAGGGCCTCCTCCACGGCCGAACTTCCCCCGGGGATTCGCAGAACGAAGTCGCCGCGCGAAAAAGCGGCCCTGAGCCGGGCGGCGGCGAGCCTCGTCTCGCCCGGGGACGTCCTCATGATCGACGATTCGTCCACGGCCCTTCCCATGGTCGCGGAGCTGGAGTCGGTCTACCCGCTGACCGTCGTCACAAATTCGATGGTCGTGGGCCGGGCGCTCGCCGAGTCGAAGACGGCTGAGCTCGTCCTGATCGGAGGGCGCTACCTTCCATGGGCGGACGCGTTCTACGGGAGCTTGGCCACCTCGTTCGTCGAGGGCGTTCGCGCCGACCTGTGCGTCATGTCCGACGCCGCCGTGTGGGGCGACGGCGTATACAACCCGGTCGACGTCGTCGTAGAGCTCAAACGCGCGATGCTCAGGCAGTCCTCGCGCCGCGTCCTCATGGTCGACAGCACGAAGTTCGAGCGGCGGGCCTGGCAGAAAACGGCTCCTCTGAGGGTGTTCGACACGATTCTCGTCGACGGCCGGACGAAGGGCGAACACGTCGACATGCTGCGGGCCGGGGGCGCGGAGGTCGTCGTCGTGCCCGTCGACGGCGATACGATGGACGTGTGACGCAAGCACAGTCTCCCCGACGCCGCCGGATGTCCACGCAGGAACGCCGGAAGGCGATGCTCGCCGCGGCAAGCCGGGCCTTCGCCGCCGCGCCCTACTCGGAAGTGACGACGGCGGCGCTCGCCGAGGACTGCGAGGCCTCCGAGGGGTTGATCTTCCACTATTTCGGCTCGAAGGCGGGGCTGTACGCCGCCGTCGTCGGCGAGGCGATCGAGAGGCTCGGCCGCGCTCAGAGGGAGGCGGTCGAGCTGCTCGGCCCGTCGGTCAGCGTGCGGGACAGGGTCCGCGCCGGTTTGGAGGTCTACCTCGAACACATCCGCACCCATCCCGAGGCATGGGCCGCCCCGCTCCTGGGCGGGCGCGAGCCGCCCGAGGCGATCGAAGTTCGCGCGCGAGCGCGTGAATCCTACGTCGAGGCCCTGTCGCAGATGCTGGGCGTCTCCGGCTGGAAGCGGCATGCCTACGCGGTTTCCGGGTATTTCGGCTTCCTCGACGGCGCCTGCCTGGCCTGGGTGCGCGACGGCTGCCCGGAGGCGGACCGCTACGCCCTGATCGACGCCGCGCTCGGCGCCCTCGAAGGCGCGCTGGGCGACTGGCGGGTGTGATTCGCGCGGCGGGGCGGCGGAGCGCGAATTGTTCGGCGCGCTGCAGCGCGCCCTGAGGCGGGCCGGGCGGGCCGTGTTTTGGCTGCTGTGGAGGCGGCGTCTCAGTTACGCTTCGTCCGCAGGCCCTTCGGCTACGCTCCGTCCGCCGGCCCTTCGGCGCCGTTGCGCGGTTTGCCGACGTCGGCAGCCGAGCCGTCTCCCTCGCGGGGCGCCTCGCCCGCGTTTCCGAGTATCTGCGAAAACAGTCTGGCGGCGGTGGCGCGCACCTCTTCGGAGCCGAGTATCGTGCCCGCAAGGCTCGAAAGCACGTTGATGGAGAGGGCCGCGTAGGCGGCGTCGGCGTCCTCCTCCGTGGCCTGGCTTCTGCCCTTGCTGCGGGCGATGAGCTCGGCCACCCCGTCCTTTGACTTGGACAGCATCGCCCCCAGCTCCTCGCGGGCCTCGGGGTGGCGGACGGCGTAGATCCACGACTCCATGTTGAAGAGGAGGATCTCCCTCTCCGTCTCGGAATAGTCGCCGGCGCAAAGGAAGTCGGGCATCCGGTTGGCCTGCCGATACTCATCGATGAGCTCGTCCTGCTGCCTTTCAAGATCGCGCAGAACCGTGAGGAAAAGCGCCTCCTTCGAAGGGAAGTTGGCGTAGAGGGCGCCCTTTGTGAATCCGGCTTCGGCGGCTATGTCCGCCACGGCGGCGCCTTCGTATCCCTTCCTGGCGAAGACGCGCCGCGCCGCCTCGATGATCTCCGCGCGGGTGCGTTCGGCCTTGGTCCGGCCCCGCTTGGCGCGGTCGCGGATGCCTTCTGCAGTCGACTCGATTTTCGCCGCGGCCGAGGAGAGCTGCTCGGACGTCTTGCGCAGCGTGCCCGAGAGGTTCTTGCCCGTCTCCTTCGTCACCGCGCGGGTGAGATTGCTCAGGGCGGCGGTGAGCGCCCTCGTCGCCGAGGCGAGGTCGTGCTCGCTGTCCGAATTGTCCTTCTCCGTGGCCATGGAACCACAGTACCGCAACGGTGGGGCCGGCCTTTGGGCAAACCGTGTGACGTCCCATGCGGGCTTTTTGCGTGAATTCTCCATGCGAGCGCTTGACATAAGGAATCTCCATGGACTTATGATTAGACCGACGGTCGGTCGGTTTGATCGAAGCGAGAAAGTTCGCACAGAAAGCGAGGAATAGACATGGTTCGGGTAAGCAAGCCCGCTGCGCAGCGCAAAGACGAGATCCTCGACGCCGCGCAGACCCTGTTCGTCACGAAGGGGTATCAGGCGACGACGATCGAGGACATCTTGAAGGCGGTCGGCATCGCCAAAGGAACCCTTTACCATCATTTTTCCGGCAAGGAGGAGGTGCTCAGGGGCTTGGTCAGGCGCACGGTCGGCCAGACGGTCGAACGCGCGAGGGCGATAGCCGCAAGCGATCTGTCCGTCCTTGAGAAGCTCGGCGCCGTTGCGACTTCGGCTCGGGTGGAGGGCCAGTCCGCCGAGCTCATCGAGGAATTCCACACCCAGGCCAATTCTGAGTTCCATCTCCTGTCGATTGTGGAGATGGTCAAGGGGCTGACCCCGATCCTCGCCGACGTCGTCTCCGAGGGCGTGGAGGAGGGGGTCTTCGCCACCGACGACCCCCTCGGAACCGTCGAGGTTCTGCTGACTGCAGGAGGGTTCCTGCTCGACGTCGGAATATTCGGCGGCGACGCGGCGGAGGTCGGCCGACGCGCCGAGGCGGTCATGCGCGCGGCGGAAATCCTGCTCGGCTGCCCCGAGGGGGCTCTGAGCGCACTCGGCGAGATG
>CAJPTB010000244.1 GCA_905373325.1 uncultured Ancrocorticia sp. | reverse complement strand
ACGCAGAATTCGGGGATCTTCAGGTCGACGACGGGTGCGAGCCTCTCGCATTCGGCCACGATGAGCCCCTCGTTCTGGCCGGCGAACACGTCGAATTCCCAGCCGTCCTCGTCGTACCAGAGCGAATAGCGATTCTTCAAGATAACGGTGGGGCAGCGCCGGATGATCTGGGTTGCCACGGCGAGGTCCAAGCTGGATTCCATTTCGTAGCGCTCACCTTGGACGGCCGGCGACTTCACCGCCATCGAGGCGGAGGCCTCGTCTTCGGCGTCGGCCAGAAGCCCGGTGAGAAGCCGACGTTCGTAAGCGCCCAAATAGTCCGTCGCCTCGTCGAAGGCCGGGCACTCGACGGCCCTTCCAGGAAAGGCGATCCTCACGCGCACGGCGTACCCGTCCTCGGCGAATACGTACGCCTGAACGATCACCTGCTTCGAGCCGTGCAAAACCACATCCTTCGGCAGCGCGCGCACCAAGAACTTGCGCTCGAACTCGAATTGAAGGTCGACGTCGTCGGAATCGCTCATATCTCAAGGATACGGAAGTCGAGCGAAGGTCTCACGGGCAATCCACGCTCTGACGGCGCCGACGCCCGGCGAAGCCGTCCGCCCGCAGTCCACGAAGGATTTCGACAAGATGCCGCGGATCGTTGCGCCACAGGTTCCGCAGAGCCGCCACGCCCACAGGCATCCGCGGACGACGGCGAACTCCGTCCGAGAAGCGCACTTGCCCTACTCCGAGTCCCGTTTGAAAGCTCCGCCGAGCGCATACACACCGAGCGAAACGGCGTAGGCAACGACGGTGAACACTGCGACTCCGCTGTATCCGGTGAACCTGGACAGCAGGTAGCCGCCAATGGCTCCGCCGATGGTGGCGCCCGCATACATGGCGGCGCTCGCTAGCGACGACACGGTGCCTCGGGCCAGATCGGTGTGACTCTGAAGCTCGCTCATCAGCACAGGGAACAGAAAACCGCCGACGAGCATCGCCACGGCCAGGACGATTACGGCGACCCACATATTGGACACGAAAGCAGTGCCGAGGTAAATGGCGCCGAGGGCGATGATCCCGAACAGAAGCGAACGCCTTTCCCCGAGGCGTGCAACGAGCCGCGACCCCGTCAAGGAGCCGATGGCGTTGCCAAGGCCGATGATGATCATCGCCGTGCCGATCGCGTTCTGATCGGCGCCAAAGTCTTTTGCCAGCCACGATCCAATGAAAGAAAGGGCGGTGAAGTTACCGGTCTGGAAGATCAAGTATGCAATCAGCGACATCAGGAGAGGGTGCGAACGGGCGACGTGTGCGTAAGGCGCGAAGAGTCTGCCGCCGGAGGCCGCGGGCGCCACATTCGGGAAACCCTTATAAAGAATTGTCCACAGCACGGCGCTGGACGCGGCAATCGCGAAGAATGGAATGCGCCATCCCATTGAGGACAAGAAGGAAGCGATCGGGATGCCCGCCACTTGGGCGATCGCAAGCCCCGCAGTCGCATACCCCATGGTTTTGACAATTGCTTTTGGCGGCACGGTCACCGGGATCGACGCCCAGATCTGCGGTGCGACGAAGGCGGCGGCAACGCCCGCAAGCGAGCGTGCGGTGAAAAGCGACCAGAAACCCCACGTGCAACCGCAAGCCGCAGTGAAAACGCCGAATCCGACCAGCCCGGCAAGCAGAACCTTGCGGCGGTCCAGACGATCGGAGATGGGACCCGCAATGAGAGCAAATAAAGCGTAACCGAGAGCATAGGCTGAAACGAGCCAACCGGAACGAGACACGCTCACCCCGAATTCCCGTTGAAGCAGGGGAAGCAGCGGAGCCGTGAGGAACGTATCCGTGCCGATGACGAATAAGGTGGAGAAGGAGAGCAGGCGCATCGTGGGTTCGGACGCGGGCGTGAACTGCGAAGGGACAGTCATAAGTGCACCTTTCAGGCTGCCCCACAAGCCGCGACTAGACGGCCGGACGCACTCCAAAGGGCGAGCCAAACTTGCGGATCGGGAGCTCGGAGTCGCCAACGCGTGCCGACGACGGCGCCCCCTATCTTCATTTCGAAATTTCTCGAAATAATGATCCGTCCGCGCTTTCGCAGCTGTCAAGGGCTAACTCACGTCAGTCGCCCTTGGCGGGCCCCGTCATTGAGGGAAGGCCGCTCCGCCGGACCGTTCGCGTCGATGCACTCAGGCAGGCCCGCCCGTCATTGAGGAAAGGTGCACCGCACCTGCACCGGTAGACTCGGGTCAAAGTCGACGAAAGGTCCAGCAGTGGGAAAAGAAAGGCTGCATCATCCGGCTCGGGACGCCATCGAGCTTGACGGCGTCCTGAGCGCGCTATCCGACCCGATCCGCCGCGACATCCTTCGGAAGATCGCATCCAACGGCCCTCAGGTTTGCGGCGATTTCGACTACGACGTCGCACCGTCGACCATGTCCTACCACTGCAAAGTGCTCCGAGAATCGGGGCTCGTGCACACCGAGGCGATCGGCAAGCACCGCCAACTCACGCGCCGCGACGAGGCCATCGAAGCCCTCTTCCCCGGCCTTCTCGAGTCCGTGGGGCTGCCTCCCGGCCAGGGGCGGTGGCCAGAGCACACAGAGCACAACGAGGACGCCGAGTCCCAAAAGCGCCCGTAGCGCCCAGGACGCGCTGAATCACAAGAGTCCAATGGGCGATGTCCCCCTCCTCCCGAAAACACGAATCCACCCGCCTCGCGCGAACAGGAATACCCAGATCAGCAGATCGACAGCAGCTAAAGGGACCGAAAGAATCAGGCAGACCGAGAGGTTCGGAAAGCTCCAGGTAGCGGCGGGAAAGCCGGGATCCTCCGCGGACGAATCCACACCGGCGCGCCGGGGGTGGCAAAATTGCCCCTATGGACAATCAGCTTCCCACCGGAGTCGATGTGGTGGTCGCCGCCCAGACCCTCGGTTCGACGATCCGCCGCACTCCGCTCGACATGTCGCTTCGCCTTTCGGGCATTCGCAATCAGGACATTCTGCTCAAACGCGAGGACATCCAGGTGGGCCGCTCCTACAAGGCCCGCGGCGCGTACAACTTCATCTCGAGCCTGAGCGCCGAAGAGCGCGAGGCGGGCGTTGTGTGCGCATCGGCCGGAAACCATGCCCAGGGCGTGGCCTTCGCGTGCAGGCAGTTGAAAATCCATGCCAAGGTCTTCCTGCCGTCCACGACCCCGCGGCAGAAGCGGGCTCGCATCGCGGACATCGGGGGGCGGTGGATCGAACAGGTCATCGTGGGCGCGACCTTCGACGAGGCCTCGGCGGCGGCGCAAGAGCATGCGCGCGAGCACGGCGCGACCTACGTCCACCCCTTTGACGACCCGCGCACAATCGCCGGCCAGGGAACCGTAGTCAAGGAGATATTCGAGCAGGCGTCAGAGCCTCCGGCGGCCGTGGTCGTCCCCGTGGGCGGCGGCGGACTCCTGGCGGGAACCGCGATCTGGCTGCACACGTTCCACCCCGAGGTGAAGGTCATCGGCGTCGAACCGGAGGGCGCGCCTTCGATGCGCGCGGCCCTCGACGCAGGGCATCCGGTCACCCTGCCCCGCATCGACGGCTTCGCCGACGGCACGGCGGTGGCGCGGGCCGGAGACATCACCTTCGAGATCGCGCACCAGTTCGTCGACGAGATC
>CAJPTB010000243.1 GCA_905373325.1 uncultured Ancrocorticia sp. | reverse complement strand
AGGAAAAACAGAGAGAGGAAAGGAAAGCCGCCAAAGAGGTCAGAGACAACAGCCCGTGGAACCGGCAGGGTCCTCGGCATGAGCTGAGCGAGAGCGATCCTCTAAGCCCTGATCGGCGCAGCAAAGAGCTGCGGGCGTTGCTTCAGCGCAGAGCTGAGCTCAATGCTCTGTCCCTGAAGTTTCCCTGCCCTAAGAGCCCCGCCGAACTGGAGGCGCTTCTTGACAAGAGCTCGGCCGATTACAGCCTCATGGCTTTTGATTCTCCCAAGGACGGTCATTTGCGGGCTGCTGTGGGGATTGGTGACGTCGATCATGCAAAGCACCTGCAGGTGCACACTCCGGGCATGAACTCCAGTGTTTATGGAAGCATCGCCCAGGACGGCAGCTGGGGCGGAGGAATCAGGGATATGAATACGGTTCTTGATGCGAGCAGAGAAGAGCTGAGAGCTTCGGGGCGTCCAGGCGAGAAAGTCGCTGGGGTCTACAACCTCAATTACGATGCGCCGTCGATGGGAGAGTCCTTGAATCCCGATCGAAGTGTTCTGGGGTCGAAACAAGCGGATATCGGCGCGCGCAAGCTAGCAGGTTTGTGCGATGGGCTTCAGGCGACTCATGCAGGCGATCCCCATATGGTCGTAACGGGTCATTCGTACGGATCGACGGTAGCGGGGAAGGCCCTTAGACAGACTACCGCTCCAGATGACTTTATCGCCTACGGATCGCCGGGGTTTGAGGCGGTGACGAACTCGGAGCTCAACATGGTTCCCGGTCACACAAGCATTGGCGGCGCGGAAGACGACACGGTGGCGTGGTCTGGATGGCATCAGAGCTTCGGCCCGTCCACGCCGGAACCTCATAATAACCTCAACTACGAGCATTTCAGCACAGACAAAGCCACCGATGCTGACGGTGCGCACTATTCCGGATCGGAAGGGCACTCTGAATACATGAACAATGCCGAAAACGGGCAGATGCGGACCTCGGTGAAGAATATCGCCAGCGTTGTCGCGGGCAACGGCATCTACTTCCCGGAGCGTTGACGATGCGCCGTGTTCCGTCGACAGTTGGCGGCCTTGTCGGGGCTCTTCTCCTATTTTTGTCTTCCTGTGTCTCTGGAAAGGATGAGAACGTGAACGGCGATGTTACGCCCACACGGGTGAGCAGTCTGTCGATTGTCGAGGAACGGCGTCAGACTATCGGCCTCCTGTTGTCGTTTTACGACATGCTGTCGAAAGAGTTCGGCGTCGGCGAATGGGAGCCGCTTCGAGTTCATGCCCAGATCGGTGAGAATTTCGGAGTGCATTGCCCAAGTGGGTACGCCTCGGAGAGATATGACCTCGCCATTGCCGGGCCGTTGACGCCAGAGAAATGGAAGGCGGCCTTAAGCCGTATGTACAAGTTGGCGAAACCTCTAGGATTCGGATCTCCAAAAACGGAAGCTCCGGGAAAGAACGGAGGGCAATCGGCTGTGTTTGCACGCCCAGATGGAGCTCGCATCCTTATTAGGTACAGGGTGAAGAGTTTTGTTCGCATAGATACGGGGTGCGCGAAAGGTGAAGTGTATGAAGGGTGGCCAGCTGGGACGGAGGCTGTCCCGGAGCGGCTGCGAACCACTGGGCGGCATGAGGATGGCAATCCGCCCGAAACGTGGGCTCCCTACTCCCCGCCTGGTTCGCCCAGCGCCGCCCCGACAAGTTCTTTTGTCAGCACTCA
The DNA here is from genome assembly GCA_905373325.1 of uncultured Ancrocorticia sp. Lineage (GTDB taxonomy): Bacteria > Actinomycetota > Actinomycetes > Actinomycetales > Actinomycetaceae > Peptidiphaga. The sequence continues at coordinate 1,953 of CAJPTB010000243.1, read as the reverse complement.
AACCAAGGGAAAGGAATGACGATGGTCGATAGGTTCCGGTACGACCCTCAAGTCGTGGATTCGATGCTGTGGAAGTTTGACTCCGCCGTCGAACAGGTCCGCGAATCAAAAGGCGAAAGCGAGATCGCTGCGAGTGCAGGCGCCTTCGTGGGCGGCGGTCTGGAAGGCAAAGCGGAACAAGCGGCACGGAGCGTCGCCGAAGGTCGATCGGACTATCTTCTGCGGCTCGGCGCTTACAAAGAAGCCCTTCTCAAGGTGAAGAGCAAGGTCGAAGGCGCAGACGCCGACTCTGCTGACGGCTTCAAGCGGCCTCCGCGTTGGCGCAACGAAATCGTCTAGCTGCGGCTCGGACGGCGACCGGGTCTAAAGAGCTCACAGCCAAAGGACTCGCGGTAAAAGCCTGTCGCCTGATCGGGGTCTCCGGGCAACAACGATGCCTGAGTGCGCCAAAGCGGTCGTTTGCGGGTATTTGCAAGTACTCGACGTGCACTTGCCCCGTAATGATTGTTCGATCTGGTAAGTTGTGTGAATGAGGTAATTGCGCCGTTCTAAACCTTTTGGATGCGTTAAGGGAGGGAGTCGTAAAAACCGAATCGGAAGGTGTGTATATAAATAACGAATATTTCGATCGATATTCAGCTCTTGCTTCCGATGAAAAGTGGTGTCCCGCCCTCAGCGAAACGACGTCGTGCTCCGACTTTTCCTTGTGTTCTAGCTTATCCTATACCTAGGACTTTAGTCCCTTCATCCATTTTCCGATCCATGAAATGGTTGAAGTCCATGAGCCTCCTTGCGGTAGGCCAAGTAAATCACGATCTCACGCAGGTAAGGCTGAAAAGCTCACCACCATCCTTTTAACGGAAGGCAATCTACATGAAACGCAGGATTCGACATGTGTCCGCGATCGCCTCTTTCCTTTCCCTCATCTCTGTGGCCCCCGCCGTCGCCGACGTCGGCGCTTCGGGTCCGGCCCCCTCGTCCGCGGGGAAATCCATCGGTCTCCGCGTAGGCGAGGATCCCACGCCCGCTCCGGGGAACTCGGCAGGCTCGCCCGGGGGCTCCCAGGGAGGGGCCGATGGATCCCAAGGCAATACGAACGCTCCCAGGAAGTCCTACGGCGTGAGGGGGTATTTGGTCACGAGGAAGGCCCCCGCGCGCTCGATTGCGGGTTTCAAGACTACGCGGGATTCTTATCATTTTGCCATTGACGGGAAGGAATACACCCTCGAAGCGACTCCGCAATACAGGAACCCCTCGGTGGCTCTTGCACGCTTCAAAACGACACATGCGGCCTCTATTGCAAAGATCCGTGCGCACTTCAAACTCCCGGACCTTTCGGAGCAGACCGCCACGCAGTACGTCAATGCCCTTTCGGATCAGGTCATGGCCGCGAACACGCCGGTGTCTTCGGATGAGATTTTCGCCGTCGCCGATTTCTCCTCCACCCTGGCGGCTCCCGCCGACAACGCCAAGACGGAGCAGGTGCTTCCCAAGCTCGTTTATGCGACGAAGACCAAGAACGTCTCGGCGATCATCCGGACCGGAGGCATTCTGGACAGCACGATTCCCGCGGCTTCCAAGAAGAACGTCACCCTCACCCAGAAGCTCGATTCGATGACCGGCGGCCTGAAGATGAACCCTGGAGGGTCGCAGCCGAGCCCGAGTGCGACGCCGACCAGCCCCGACGGGAGCCAGCCGACCTCGACCGCTTCGCCCACCAATCCCGACGGGAGCCAGCCCAGCCCGAGCGTAACGCCGATCAAACCCGGCGAGGAGCAGCCGAGCCCGAGTGCGACGCCGACCAGCCCCGACGGGAACCAGCCGACCTCGACCGCTTCACCGTCCGCTCCGAACGGCGAGCAGCCTAGTCCGAGTGCGACCCCGACCAATCCCGACGGGGTGTCTTCGGATGAGATTTTCGCCGTCGCCGATTTCTCCTCCACCCTGGCGGCT
>CAJPTB010000242.1 GCA_905373325.1 uncultured Ancrocorticia sp. | reverse complement strand
GCGAATCCGGAGATTCGGCCTTCGCCTCTTCGGGCTTTTCCTCCGCGGCGCCGGCGAGGATCTCGCGCTCCCACTCGGGCATGGGCTCGGCGGCCTCGGCGCCGGAGACGCCTCCGCCGCGGGAAACAAGGCCTTCGGCGACGGCGTCGGCGACTACGCGGGTGAGCAGGCCCACGGATCCGATGGAATCGTCGTTGCCTGGAATCGGGTAAGTCACCTCGTCGGGGTCGCAATTCGTGTCGAGGATGGCGACGACGGGGATGTCGAGCTTCTTTGCCTCTGCGACGGCGAGGTGCTCCTTCTTCGTGTCGACGACCCAGACGGCGGAGGGCACGCGAGCCATGTCGCGAATGCCGCCGAGGGTGCGCTCGAGCTTGTCCTTCTCACGGCGCATCATGAGGAGCTCTTTCTTTGTGCGGCCGGAGGATGCGACGTCGTCGAAGTCGATCTGCTCGAGCTCGCGAAGACGCTGGAGGCGCTTGGCCACCGTGGAGAAATTGGTCAGCATGCCGCCGAGCCACCGCTGGTTGACGTAGGGCATGCCCACGCGCTCGGCCTGCTCGCGGACGGCTTCCTGCGCCTGCTTCTTAGTGCCGATGAAAAGGATTGTTCCGCCGTGGGCGACGGTCTGCTTGACGAAGTCGAAGGTGCGGTCGATGTCGACGAGCGTCTTCTGAAGGTCGATGATGTAAATCGAATTGCGCTCGGTGAGGATGTAGCGCTTCATCTTGGGGTTCCACCGGCGGGTCTGGTGCCCGAAGTGGACGCCGGCTTCAAGCAGCTGGCGCATGCTAACGACTGCCATGGTCGTCCTTTCTCAGTGCGCAAAAGCGCGTTTCGGTTCTTGCTCGCCGCGGGGTCGCGGTTCGCCCTGGCGCTCGCCGTGCTCCGGGAGCCACGTGTGGCACCGCCCCGGAAACGTTGTGCGCGAGCGCGCGAATTTTGCCCAGCTGACGCCGGGCACCCCACCAGTGTAGTCGATCGCGGCCTCGTTTGCTTCGCGACGGCGAGGGACCGGCCTGCACGCGCCGTTTTTCGCCGGTGCGCGGGCGAGACTCTTGCCGGTCCACAAACCGGGACTCGTCGCCCGGTCCACAGGCGCGGCAGACGCTCGGGCCTGTCCGAGGCATCCATGGCCCGGCCGTCGCCCGGTCCACAGGCGCGGCAGACGCAGGAGCCGTTCACAGCCCCTATCGACGCCCGTCCCTTTTTCGTTTTGAATTCGGACAATCGGGGCATGAAAGCGATATCAGCACTCATCGGCATGGCTTCTCTGATGTTTTCAGGGCTCCTCGGAGCCTCAAGCCCTCAAGGCCAGGCGACGGAACACAGGCCTTTCGCGGCGACATTCGCCGGTCCGCCCGGGTCGGCTGCGCCGCGCGAATTGACTGCCCGGCGAGTTTCGCCTCCGCCTGCCCGGGCGTCCCGGGCGCCGCAGCACAGCCAAACGCCACGGCACAGCCGCGAGACAAGCCGCGAGAACGGCCGCTCTCGAAGCGGGGAGGCCTTCCGCCTTCGCCGAGGCGCGGTCAAAGGCTTCTTCGTGTGGCCGACTGGCGTCAAGACGGCGGTTGTACGCCCTTTCGACCCTCCCGCACTCAAATGGCTGAGCGGCCATCGCGGAGTCGACCTTGATGCGCCGGAGGGCGCCACGGTCGTCTCAGCGGGCGCGGGAACCGTCGTTTTCGCCGGAAAGGTCGCCGATAAGGACGTCGTGTCGATCGATCACGGCGGCCTGCGAACAACTTACGAACCCGTCCGCCCTTCCGTCTCCGCAGGTGACAAGGTCAAAGCGGGAGACCCAATAGGAGTGCTCGAGGCCGGGCACTGCCTCCCGGCCTCTTGCCTCCACTGGGGAGCGCGCATCGGAAAGGACCGCTACATCGATCCCCTTTCCCTCCTTTACCCCGCGATTCGCCTCCTCAAATGACTCGGCAGTCCTCCTTCCCGGACGAAGGGAGTGCACGCGCGGGACTGTCCCGCCGACGCGGCCCTCTCGCCGCAGAAACCCGTTCACCGCCGCGGCCTTCTTACTGCCGCGGCCCTCTTACTGCCACAGCCCTCCCGGAGCGAAGACGTCGTCAACGATCTCCTCGAACCATCCCAGTTCGCGGGCCACGTCGAGGACCGTGTAACGCGAGCGGTAGTACATTGCACGCGGGAACGCAGCGCGGACGTCTTCGGGCGTCAGCCCGATGTCGCTCGGAACGCTTGGCGCACCGGCGGAAGCCAACGCCAATTGGAGTTCTTTGGCAGACATCAGCTGGCCTGCCAGCTTCGCGCGAAGCTGTGGCCAGGCTTGAACCAGTTTTTCAAGGCGAGCGCGAATTCCTGCGGCGTCGACGTACTTCTCGCGCGTTTCGTTTATCCCCTTGTCGATGAGCGGGCCGGACATGACACGGCGTATGTCCGCCTCGACCTCGCCCCACGAGGGCCATCTCGAAACCGCCGCGTCAATGTCCAAGCCCGCGACGTCGCGCTCCAGGAACTTCTCGTAGAAGCCGACCATGGCCAGCGTGCCTATCGCCACTTTGAATCCGTGGCTGAGCGGAGGGTCGAGTTCCGATCCCAAATGGTCGAGTTCCCAAAGGTGGCTGAAGTAGTGTTCCGCGCCGGATGCGGGGCGTGTGCCCTGCGCGACCTGCATCGCCAAACCGGAAAGGACGAGGCCCTCGCACAGGCCTTCGTAGGCTTCCGGCACTCCGGCGGCAAGCTCCGCCGGGCGCGACAGCGCCCCGCGGACGCCGGTTTGGACGAGCTCCCACGCCAAGGGATGGATGGGATCGACCCCGACCGCGTCCGCCAGCATCCAATCCGCGCCGGCGGGAATCTTCGCCGAAAGGTCTCCGTACCCGGAGGAAGCCATGGGCCGCGGGGCCGCTGCTGCGACGTCGAGGTCGAAGACGACGACGCGCGGCGCGGGACACGGCATCGTGATCTTCACCCCGTCCTTGGTCATCGGCGCCCCGAAGCCCGTGTATCCGTCCATCGAGGCCGCAGTTGCGACCACTGCGTAGGGCCGGTCCAGCTCGCCGGAGGCAAGCTTCGACAGGTCGTTGAGAGTGCCCGAGCCGATTGCGACCGCAAGCGCGTCCGTCTCGCGAAGCCTCTCGCGGATTTCCTCGCAATGGTCGTAGGAGGCGTAAAGAGTGGGGGATCCGGGGTAGACCATCGGCTCCGCGAGGTCGGCGCCCGCTTCGCGAAGCGACCTTTCGACGTCGGCCCCGGCGGCTTTCCACGTGCGCTCGTCGGCGACGAGCAGCGCTTTGCGCCCCCCTTCGAGCAGCCCGTCGCGAATGATCGTCCCCGAGGATGCGAGGACTCCCCTTCCAACCTCGACGGTTTTAGTATGGCTTGCGTTCTCAAGCCCTTTTTCCACGAGTTCCGCGGTCATCGTTCCTCTCTTTCATTGCTTTGGCTTTCGTTGTCCGGCGAACGCGGCGTTGTCAGGCAATCGGGCCGTTTTCCGGCGATCGCGGTCTTTGCCCGCTTCCCCGCGCTCCGGCCTAAAGGCCGCCGTCGCCGAGCATCGTGGTGAAATCAGCCAGCCCCGTGGTGTCGCCGTCGACGGTTCCGCTGATCCGGGCCTTGGCCTCGTCCTTTTGCCCCTCGGCTCCTGCCCTGTGGGATTTCTCCGCGCGATCGGCCGTCCGGTGCTGAATGTCGCGAACGGCGGGGAACAACGCGGCGTACTCGTC
>CAJPTB010000241.1 GCA_905373325.1 uncultured Ancrocorticia sp. | reverse complement strand
GTCGTCGTCGGATACACAAACGCCGGGAAGTCCTCCCTGCTCAATCGTCTGACCGGGGCCGGAGTCCTCGTCGAAAATGCCCTTTTCGCCACGCTCGACCCGACCGTGCGACGCACGCAGACGGCTTCCGGGCGGGAATACACCCTTGCCGACACCGTGGGATTCGTACGCCAGCTGCCGACCCAGCTCGTCGAGGCCTTCCGCTCGACGCTCGAAGAGGCGGGGGAGGCCGACGTGCTCATCCACGTCGTCGACGCCTCCCACCACGATCCCGTCGGCCAGGTCAAAGCCGTGCGAGAGGTGCTCGCCGAGGTGCCCGGAACGCGGGAAGCGCGAGAAATCGTCGTTCTGTCGAAGTCCGACCTCGCCGACCCCGTGGACTTGGCCGCGCTGCGTTCGCGCTTCCCCGGATCGATCGCGGTCTCGTGCCTCACCGGCGAGGGCATAGAGGAGCTGCGCGCGGCGATCGAGGAGGCCCTTCCTCAGCCGGAAATTGAGATCGCCGCAGTCGTTCCGTACTCCGCCGGAGCGCTCCTTTCCCGCATCCACGACGACGGCGAATTGCTGGCGCCTGTCGAGTACCGTGGCGAGGGCGTCTTCGTGCATGCCAGAGTGTCGGCGGACATTGAAGCCGCCATGCGCCGCGGCGGGATGCTCAGCCCGGCTGAAACGAAGTGACGTGGCCGGGCGGGAGGTTCTCGACGCCGTCGTCCGGGCCATGGGCGGAACTCGGCGCGATGGGCAGGAGAAAATGGCGGCCGCGGTCGCCGAGGCTCTGGACGACGGCGGGCATCTGCTAGTGCAGGCGGGCACGGGAACCGGAAAGTCGATCGGATACCTTGCCCCCGCGATGGAATGGGCCGTCAAAACCGACAGCCGCGTGATCGTCTCCACCGCCACGCTCGCGCTGCAACGGCAGATCATCGCCTTCGACGCGCCGAAAGCAGCCGAGGCCGTTCGCGAAGTGCACGGGAGGGCGCCCGAGGTGGCGCTTGTCAAAGGCTGGAGCAACTACGTGTGCCTGCGCAAAGCCGCGGGCGGATATCCGGAGGAGGACGCGCTGCTCTCCCGCGCCTCGGGCGAGTTCGGCGCGAGCGCCACCGGCGAAGAAGTGGTGCGCCTGCGCGAATGGGCGATGGCGACCGACACGGGAGACCGCGACGACCTCGTCCCTGGAGTCTCCGAGCGGGCGTGGCGGCAAGTCTCCGTCGCCAAACCGGAGTGCATCGGAGCGAAATGCCCGATGCGCGGCTCGTGCTTTCCCGTTCTCGCGCGCGAAGCGGCCGAAGAGGCGGACATCGTGGTCACGAATCACTCGATGCTCGGGGTTCAGTCGACCGGAACTCCCGTGCTCCCGGAAAGCGCGGCCTTCGTCGTCGACGAGGCGCACGAACTCGCCGACCGCGTCACGGGCCAGCTGACCGCCTCAATTTCCAAAGGCGACGTTTCCTCGCTCGTCAGGCTGCTCAGGCGCGAGTCGATCCTCGCGACGGAGTTGGAGAACGCCGGGGACGAAGTGACCGAGGCGCTCGACGAGCTCGACGAAGGCCGGCTCGAGGCTCTGCCCGTTCCGCTTGCGGACGGGCTGTCGAGAATGCTCGGCGAATTGCAGCAGGCCCGCGAGGACGTCAACGATCTGGGCGACAAAGACGAGGCCGCCGCGGCGGCGAAGGCCCTTGCTCGCGGGAGGGTCAAGGCGCTCGCGGACGTGGTGGAGCAGCTGCTGTCCGACGGCGTGGGCGAAGGCGCCCTCGTGCCGTGGGTCGCTCGCGACGGCGAAGGGCGAAGCTCGCTTCACGTCGCGCCCCTTGACGTCTCCTCAGCCTTGGCCGACACGCTGTTCGAGGGCAAGGCCGCGATTTTGACCTCCGCCACGCTGGAAACGGGCGGCAGCTTCCGCCACATCGCCGGCGCCGTCGGCTTCACGTACCCCAGCCAAGGCCCGTGGGAGGGCATCGACGTCGGATCGCCATTCGACCATTCCAGACAGGGGATCCTCTACGCCGCGGCCTCGCTTCCCCCGCCGGGCCGCGAAGGCATAGGCGAGGCCCAGCTTCGCGAGGTCGCCGAGCTCGTCGAGGCCGCCGAGGGAGGCGCGCTGGGTCTGTTCACCTCGCGTCGGGCCGCGGAGACGGCGGCGGAATACGCCAGGGAACGGCTGGACACGCCCGTTTTTTGCCAGGGCGACGATCAGCTCTCGACGCTCGTGCGGCGCTTCGCCGAGGACGACGCCGCCAGCCTGTTCGGCACGCTGTCGCTGTGGCAGGGCGTCGACGTCCCGGGCCGCACGTGCAGGCTCGTCCTCATCGACCGCATTCCCTTCCCGCGCCCCAACGATCCGCTGACCCAGGCGCGCACAAAGGCTGTGGCCGACGCCGGGGGAAACGGCTTCATGAGCGTGGCGGCAACCCACGCCGCCCTGCTTCTCGCGCAGGGCGCCGGCCGCCTTCTGCGCCGCACAGACGACCGCGGGGTCGTCGCCATCCTCGATCCGCGGATCGTCACGGCGCGCTACGGCCCCTTTCTTGCGGCCTCGCTGCCGCCGATGTGGAGGACGAAAGACCCGCACATCGCCCGCTCGGCGCTCCGGCGTTTGGCGGCGGCGCCCGATCCGGCGCGCGATTGTGCGGGCGGCAGCGATTCAGCCGTTCAAACCGGTGCGGAGACATAGGACGCATTGGCTCCCGCGCGGGCCGTTTTAGCCGTAGGATTTTCATTGGACGGTAGCGAAGTTGCCGCAAACAAGGAGGAGACGTGACTGACAAGTCCAAGAAGAGCGAAGCCCCGGAAAAGGAAGAGGCTCCCGCTCCCACCAACGCCCCCGCGATCGACCCGAGGACGGGCGGGCGCGGCACCAAGGTGGCGATCATAGGCGCCGGGGCCGTAGGCTCCGCCGTCACGTACGCATCGATGATTCAAGGTGTGGCCCGCCATTACGCGATGTTTGACATCAACGAATCCAGGGTCAAGGCCGAGGCGCTCGACATCGCGCAGGGCAGCCAGTTCGCGCCCGTGTCGACCGTCGAAGGATCGTCCGACATCGCAGTCATCAAGGATTCCGACGTCGTCGTCATCACCGCGGGCGCCAAGCAGAAGCCGGGCCAGTCTCGCCTTGAGCTCGCGGGCGCGACGATCGACATCATGAAGTCGATCGTTCCCAAGGCCGTTGAGCAGGCGCCCAACGCGATCTATCTCATGGTCGCCAACCCCGTGGACGTTGTCACCTACGCTGGATGGAAGCTGTCCGGGCTCAGCGACGGACGTTTCTTCGGTTCGGGCACGGTGCTCGATTCTTCCCGGCTTCGCTACCTCGTCGCGCTTGCGTGCGGGGTCGCGCCGCAGAACGTCCACGCCTACATCGCCGGCGAGCACGGCGACTCCGAAATTCCGCTGTGGAGCTCGGCGATGGTCGGCGCCGTCCCGCTTTTGCAGTGGGGGCAGACGGTCGATGGCAAGCTGCTCGACGACGGCGTTCGCGAGGCGATCCATCACGACGTCGTTCGCTCGGCCTACAACATCATCGAGGGCAAGGGCGTGACGAACTATGCGATCGGAATCTCGGTCGCTTCGATTCTCGGCTCGATCGTCCGCGACGAGCACCGCGTGCTTCCCGTCTCCTCCTACCTGGAGGACTGGCTCGGCGTGACCACTGGGACGAGCCGACGGCCGACGCCTGCGCGGCCCACGATCGAAGGAACCG
>CAJPTB010000240.1 GCA_905373325.1 uncultured Ancrocorticia sp. | reverse complement strand
ACATACCGGCCTCGGGGCTGCGAGCGGACGGCTTCCTCGCGCAGGAGGCCTTCCACGCCCATCGGACCGAAACGGAGCTCATGCGGTACATGCGCGAGCTGGCGGCGAAGGACTACGCCCTCGATCGGGGGATGATCCCGCTCGGCTCGTGCACCATGAAGCTGACCGCCGCGGCGGAGGCCGAGGCCATAACGCTCGAGGGATTCGCCCGAATCCACCCCTTCGCGCCGCGGGAGGACACGGCCGGATATCGCGAGATGATAGGCGACCTCGAAAGATGGCTCGCCGACATCACGGGGTACGACGCCGTCTCCGTCCAGCCGAATGCGGGAAGCCAGGGGGAGTTCGCGGGTCTGCTCGCCATACGCGCCTACCACGAGTCTCGCGGCGAGGCGGATCGAAACGTCTGCCTCATTCCGGCGTCGGCCCACGGAACCAATGCGGCCTCAGCCGCGCTGGCGGGATTCAAGGTGGTCGTCGTGGGCACGGCGCGCGACGGCTCCACCGACATGGACTCCTTGCGCAAGGCGCTGGCTGACAACGAGGGACGCGTCGGCGCCCTCATGATCACGTATCCGTCGACTCACGGCACGTTTGAACCGCACGTGCGGGAAGTGACCGCCGCCGTCCACGAGGCCGGAGGACAGGTCTACATCGACGGCGCGAACCTCAATGCCCTCGTCGGCTACGCGCGGCCCGGCGACCTCGGAGGCGACGTCTCTCACGTCAACCTTCACAAAACCTTCGCGATCCCGCACGGAGGCGGTGGGCCGGGCGTCGGCCCGGTTTGCGCCAAGGGGCATCTGGCGCCCTTCCTCCCCGGCGAGAGCCGGAGAGTCGCGGCCGCACAGTGGGGTTCCGCGGGAGTTCTTCCCATCACGTGGGCCTACCTGCGGCTCATGGGCGCCGACGGTTTGAAGGAGGCGACGGCCAGCGCGGTTCTCGCGGCCAACTACGTGGCGAATCGGCTGGAAGGCGCGCTTCCCGTCCTCTATCGCGGGCCTGGGGGCTTCGTGGGCCACGAGTGCATCCTCGACACCAGAGTCCTCAAGGAATTCGGTGTGTCGGTCGACGACGTCGCCAAACGGCTCATCGACTACGGATTCCACGCCCCGACGATGAGCTTCCCCGTTCCCGGAACCCTCATGGTCGAGCCGACCGAGTCCGAGGGCAAAGGCGAACTCGATCGGTTCTGCCGCGCGGTCGAGGCGATAGTCTCCGAGGCCAGGGACGTCGGCGAAGGCAGGTGGCCCGCCGATGACAGCCCGTTGTCCAATGCGCCGCACACGGCCGAGTGCATCGCGGCGGACGAATGGAGCCATCCCTACTCGCGCGAGCTCGCGGCCTACCCGGGGGCATTGGCGGCAAGGAACGGGGGCGACGACGCCCGGCGCGTGCGCCGCCTCGTTGAGACGAAGTACTGGCCGCCTGTCCGGAGGATCGACGGGCCGTGGGGAGACCGCAACTTCAGCTGCACGTGTCCTCCCGTCGAAGCCTTCGAGGAATAGGCTCGTCGAGGCAGATCTGGAGAACTGGGTCACAGTCGCAAGCGGCGGGAATTGTCTCCGCCGCTTGCGCGTTGTAGACACTATCTAGAACTATGCCCGCAATCGGCTGGTTCGGGAGAAAACCTAGGTGAAAGGTCCCACGTGGCAACGATATCCGCACAGGCAACCGAGAACGAGACGGCTTCGCAGACGCAGGGCGAGGACGGCGCCGAGAGGCCAGCCACGAGCAAGGCGCAGTCGGCCAAGGGCAAGGAAACGGCGGCCTCCGAGGGGAAAAAGGCCGGCGAGGCCTCCGAGAAGGAATCCTCCGCGAAAAAGTCTCCCGCGAAGAAGGCGAAGGCCGCTGGGAAGGGCGCAAAGGCCGTCGCCAAGAAGACGGCGACGAAGAAATCGGACGCCAAGGCAGCCGAGGGCGAGGACGGCTCGAAGGAGGCGAAGGGAAAGGACGGCCAGGAGGACTCCAAGAAGCCTTCGGCGAAGAAATCGGAGTCGAAGAAGGCCGCGCCCAAGAAGTCTGGAACGAAGGCTTCCGCGAAGAAGGCCGCGCCCAAGAAATCCTCGGCTTCGAAGTCCGAGGTCGATGAAGAGGCCGCCGGGCAGGGCTCCGCGGACGAGCAGGCCTCCGAGTCGAAGTCCTCCGAGTCGAAAGCCGCGGCAAAGACCGCCAAGAAGCCTAAAAAGGCCTCCTCGAAGAAGAAGTCTTCGGCGAAGCGGACCGACGAAGGCGAGCGCCCCGAGGAGGAGGCGGGCGCAGCGCAGAGCGCGGGCGTCGATTCCGACGTCGATATGGACGATCTCGACCGGGACTCCGACGAATTGGAGGATTCGTCGGACGCGGAGGAAGCCGATGCTGACGCCGACTCGGACGAAGAAGGGGAAGGCTCCGAGGACAAGGACGGAACGGAGCGCCCCCGCGGGAGGAACCTGACGGAGGACGCGATCCCCGCCTCCAAGGGCGCTTTCACGATGAAGGACTCGGACGAGTCCGACGAACCCGCCGTCCGGGTCCACGTGGCGGGCGCCACGGCCGACCCCGTCAAGGACTATCTCAAGCAGATCGGCAAGGTTCCGCTCCTCAACGCCGAAGAGGAAGTGGAACTCGCCCGGCGCATCGAAGCCGGGCTTTACGCCCAGCACATTCTCGAATCCGGCTCGCTCGACAAGGCCAAGGACCGCATGTACATGCGCGAACTCAAGCTCATTTCGCGCGACGGGCAGCAGGCGAAGAACCACCTCCTCGAAGCCAACCTCCGCCTGGTGGTTTCCTTGGCCAAGCGCTACACGGGCCGCGGCATGCTTTTCCTCGACCTCATCCAGGAGGGCAACCTGGGGCTGGTTCGCGCCGTCGAAAAATTCGACTTCACGAAAGGCTTCAAGTTCTCCACGTACGCCACATGGTGGATTCGGCAGGCGATCACTCGCGCCATGGCCGATCAGGCGCGCACCATTCGAATCCCCGTTCACATGGTCGAAGTGATCAACAAGCTCGCGCGGGTTCAGCGTCAGATGCTTCAGGACCTCGGCCGCGAGCCGACCACTATCGAGCTCGCCAAAGAGCTCGACATGACCGAGGAAAAGGTCATCGAGGTCCAAAAGTACGGACGCGAGCCGATTTCGCTGCACACGCCCCTCGGAGAGGACGGAGACTCCGAATTCGGCGACCTCATCGAGGATTCGGAGGCGGTGGTCCCGGCCGACGCCGTCGGCTTCACGCTGCTTCAGGAGCAGCTGCGCCAAGTCCTCGACACGCTCTCGGAGCGGGAGGCCGGCGTGGTTGCGATGCGCTTCGGCCTGACCGACGGGCAGACGAAGACCCTCGACGAGATCGGGAAGGTCTACGGCGTCACGCGTGAGCGCATCCGGCAGATAGAGTCCAAGACGATGTCGAAGCTTCGCCATCCCTCGCGCTCCCAGGTTCTGCGCGACTATCTCGACTGATCCGCGCGGCCGCTTTCCCGGCGCACGCGAGGGCCGTGCCGCAGGACGGCGAAAAGGAGCGTCGTCCGCGGCGCGTCGAAGGCCGCGATCCGCGTCAGAGGAGGAAATCGGGCCAGCTCAGCTCCGCGGCCGCGCCGCGCGCCTCGATCCACGCTGCCCGCTCTACGGCCTCGCCGCTGCGCGAGAAAGCCCTTTTCGCGTAGCGAACCCCGTTGGCCTCGGCGTTCAAGTAGTGCCGCAGCAGGCCCGCAGCCGTGTGAGCGTCTGCC
>CAJPTB010000239.1 GCA_905373325.1 uncultured Ancrocorticia sp. | reverse complement strand
GGACCCTTCAGGCCGCCCGAGCGAGGCCTCGGAGCATCGGTACACCCACGGGCACGGCCCAGCTGTGCTCGAAGGGCACTCGCGTCGCGGCGCCCTGGATTCGGCCGCTTACCTCCTTCCTCGCCTGCGTCCGGGCATGGATCTGCTCGACGTCGGATGCGGGCCGGCTTCCATCACCGCCGATTTGGCCGAGCTTGTGGCGCCCGGGCGGGTCGTTGCGCTTGACTCCTCGCCCTCGGCGATTGACGCCGCCCGTGCGACTCTGGCGGCCCGAGGCTTATTGGGCGGGGTCGAGTTGGCCGTCGGCGACGCGTTCGCGCTGCCCTTCGAAGACGGCGCGTTCGACGTGGTCCACGCCCACCAGGTGCTACAGCACGTGCACGATCCCGTGGCGGCGCTCAAGGAAATGCGCCGAGTCGTCCGCTCCGGAGGGACGGTTGCGGTGCGCGACGCCGTGTACTCCGCCATGAGCTGGTTCCCGCGGCCGGAAGGCATGGACCTGTGGCTTTCCGCGTACATGGCGACCGCGCGGGCCAACGGAGGCGAGCCCGACGCCGGGAGCAGGCTTCTTTCTTGGGCGCGCCGAGCGGGATTGGCTCGCGTGACGGCCTCAGCTTCGAGCTGGTGTTTCGCCGCCGAGCGCGACCGCTCGTGGTGGTCGGCGACGTGGGCAGAACGTTGCTTCAGCTCGTTCGGCCCCAGAGCCTGCGAGCTGGGTCTGGCTACGGCAGCTGACCTCCAGGCGATGGCTGAGGGGTGGCGGCAGTGGGGCGCGAGCGACGACGGGTGGTTCGCCGTCGTCCACGGCGAGATCCTCGGAGATGCGTGACGGCGGAACGGGCAGGCTGCGGAGCTTTATCGGTTTGAACTTTTGCGCATTTAGAGCGTCTTTTCTAAGTTCTGGTCCGGTTTGGCAGGGCGAATTGCAGGTCTGTGCGTCTGTGTCCCGGGCGATTCTCCCCAGCTTTCGCCGAACCGCAGATTCGGCTTTTTCGCCTTCGATCGCTGGCCTACACTCGTCTTTGTGAGAAGTTTCTGTGAAACGAAAGAGAAATAAATGCGACGTTTTTTCGCGTTGTTTGTGGACAGGTTCTTATCGCTTCTTCTATTTGGCGTCAAAGTGACAGCGGGCCTCGCTCTCGTTCTTGTGTTCCCAGGTTTCTGCGTATATTGGTTTCCCGCCGGCGGCAGTTTCCATCCCTCCGTGGAGGTTCGCGATGAGGCGGGAGTTCTCCTCGGCAAGCCGCTGGTGAAAGAAATCGAGGGTCTGACGCTCGACAAGCGGGTCGACATCGTCGTGCTCACCCTGCCTGGGCCGTTGTCCGGTTCGCTCGACGGCGCCGTGCTTGACTACGCCCATCGACAGCCCGATCCGACTGCTCTGCTTGAAAACCCGGTGCCGTATCCCGAGAGGTTTCGGGACGGCCTCGTGATTCTCGCGGTTTCCCCTGAAGGGAGGAAAGTAGGCTGTTACTTTGGCGAGGATGTCCAGCTTTCCATGGACGATCAGAAGGACATTCAGAACGCGGCGAAAGGCCAGTTCCGAAGGTCAGATTGGCGGGGCGGCGTCTTGTCCATGGCGAGGGAGTACGCCGACGCCGCGAACTCTGGCGCTTGGGAAACTATAGGGATGTTCGCCCTGGCGGGTGCAGTGAGCATCGGCGGCGCAGTGTGGCTGTTTCTGTACTTCCGGTCTGGCTTGAAGGCTTTTAAGAACGTTCGGGCCGCGCGTGACTATTACTCGCGCGTCGTGCGCGACTACGATGCCATTGGACGGTGCGCCGATTTGATTCCAGAGGACAGCTCCTACGGCGCCGAAGCGATTGTCCGTTATCGGGCATTTTGCAAAGAGTACGCGGGGTTCCCACGCATCGCGGAGGATTTCGTAGGCGGTTTCTCCGGCCCGGACTGGTTTAGGAAGTGTGCGGCGACGTCGGCGAAAGCGTTTCGAAAGCGTGCATTCGCCTTGGATTCACAGGGTAAAGCCGTTGCCAATGCGGCTGAATTGCTAACCATGTCTCCCGGTTGGAAAGACGCTTGGGCGAACGAAGTCGGGCGCGTGATGGAGGATGTGGAGCGGATCCTCCGGTTGCGAGAATCCATCGGAAGGCTCTCCTACTCTGAACCGCACTCTGTGCGAGCTCCTTTCTTCGAGGACGCCCAGGAGCTGGACGCATGGGTTTCTGTTCGGCTGACGCGACTCGAAGCTCTGGTTTTAGAGCTTGAAACGGGCGAGACCGGGCCCTCCGACGCGCTCGAAGAACTGGACAGGATGTCGGACGAAATCCACGACAGAGCCGAGAGGCTTATTCGTGCAGCGTTCAGGATTGGCTTGTCCAGGCGCGGCAATCGAATCCTCGAAAGAGAGGAAGGCGATCTATTCCGCGAAAGCTATGAACAGGAGTCGTCTCCGAGCAATGAAGAGTCCTACAGCGGCTCCTGGAAGGTCAACGGCGTCTCGGGCAGCTACAATCCGTACACGACAATTCGACCCGCCTTCGACTTTCCACCGCCGAGGCCTTCGAACGTCGGCAAAGCCCCATTGACGTTCGCCTTGCTTTTGGGGGCAATCTTCACAGTCGTGGTGGGCGTCGTAAAGGCCGTTTTCGACGACGATTCGTCGGACAGCAGTTCAGGCAGCAGCTTCAGCGGCAGCTCAAGCGGCGGTTCCGGCAGCAGCTCCGGCTCCTCGTCGAGCTTTTAGAGGCGCTCGTCAAATGGTTTTGCCGTTTGCCGACCGCGCGGCCTTTTCCTTTGGCGGAGTGTGGGACCGGCCGGGATCGCCCGATTGCCCGCCGGCGCCGGCGGGCCGGGTTTGCCCGCGCCGACCGTCGGCGGTGTCACTTGAAGGTGATGACCACCTCGTACATTCCCTTGAACATGCGGAAAAACCTGAAGGCGAAGCGAATGCCTCTGGGCAGCTTCGCCCGCTTGGACGCTGGAAGGTAGGAGGAGAAGTCGAACTCGACGCGCACATCGTCTATTCGGTCGCACCAGGTCCGCGCGCTGTAGGGGTCTTTGACGCGGAAGGGCATGCGGGCGTCGGGGGTGCCGTTGCGGCGGATGTTCTTCTCGCTGCCCGCCGTCACCCTCGGGGATTCGGCGTCGTAGCACAGCCTGCTGCCGGGGAAGCGGGCGCCCATTTCCCGCACGAGCGCTTTGACCTCTTCGACCTCGAAGTAGTAGAAGACCCCGGCCGCTATCGCTACGAGCCCCTTGCCGGCGTCGACCTGGTCCATCCACCGATGGTCGGTCGCCGAATAGGGGAGGGCGATTTCGCGTTCGTGAGGCTCAATCCAGCGTTCGCGAGTCTCGATCACCTCTGGGAAGTCGACGTTGTAGACGAGGGAGTCCGCGTCGGCGATCTCGTGGACGACCCGGTCAAGCCCGCAGCCTATGTTCACGACCGCGGCGCCGGGATGGTCCTTGAGATACGCGTTGATCTCGCGGATTGTGAGCAGGTGGCGCAGTCCGTAGACGGCGGACGGAAAGGCGCCGAGCTGCTGGGCGGCGCTTCCTTCCGCCTCTCGGATGCCCATTGCGTGCTCCGCCCAGGGGTCGGGGAACAAGTCGGGCCAGCGGTGAGCGGCGTCGGCCCGGCCCATCAGCGGAAAGAAAAGGGTCTGCTGCACGTCGTTCATGTTCATGGCGGTCCTTTCACGAGGGCGGCGCCGACGCCGCAAGGGCGCGGCCTCGGGGTCTTTCAGGGTTCTCCGGC
>CAJPTB010000238.1 GCA_905373325.1 uncultured Ancrocorticia sp. | reverse complement strand
AGTAAGCGTTCGGAACGGAGGCGTCCTGCTCGGTCATCGTGCAGGTCCCCTCGGGGACGTCCGCGACCCTCACAGGGACGCCCGGCGTCAGTTTGAGCGCGTCTTCCTTCGTCGTCGCCCCTGCCGCATTGCGGCAGACGTAATTGACGGTGAAAGTCGAGGGCGCCACGAAATTCGGCGCCGAGAACACGCTCTTGACGACGGTGAATTCGCCGGTCGCTTCAGCGGGCTTGTTCTTTGCCGTCGCCGCGGGGCGGTTCCCAGAAGCCGTCGAAGCTGCAGCGGTCGGGGCCGAAGCCGCCGCTTTCGCGGGCGCTTTGGCGCGGGCGGGCGCCGTCGTCCCTGCGGATGCGACGGGCCTTGTCCCGGCGCCGGACTTTGAAGCGGCCGAGGTCGCAGTTCCCGCCTTCTTCCCCGCAGCGCTCTGCTTGGCCGAAGGCGTCGCCTTTGCGTCGGAGGCCCCGGGGGCGACTGTGCCGCCGAGACCCGAAGAAACGATGCCGCCGATGGAAACGGTTCGCTGAGAATCCGCCGTTCCCCTGGTTGTTTCATTGCCGGCGGCAGGGTCCGCATGCGCCGAGTTCCCACCGGGAATGACGAGCGCGCCCAAAGAGAGGGCGGAGGCGGCAATCACGCCGAACGCTCGGGCAGGGGCGGTGAGCCTCCCCTTTTTCTTTGTGCCCATTGTTTGCCTTTCGCTGAAAAGCCCGGGCCTGTGCGTCTCAGCGGGCCCGGTCGGTAAGTTACCCAGACACGATAACACCGCATTTCCAGGATTTTCGGCGCAAACATACAACCTGAGGAGGAAGGGAAGGTCGTAGTCCCACCCGCTGAAACTGACCAAAACACGCTCCTGGCAGTCCCGCGTTTCAGCCGCCTGCAGCGAATCGCAGCCGCGCCGGTGCGCATATGGGCAAGCTGAGCACCGATCAGCCCATAGGGGGATCGCGCCTTCCTGAAGGCCTGCGACGACGCCCAGAATTCGATGAGGCAAAACGGATCAAGCCGCAAACCCACGGAGCCGGCCCTGTCGGCCCACGAACGCCGCCCGCCGAGGCAAGGGTCGGGGTTGCCCGTCAAGGCGAGAGCCGCCTCCGGAAGGTCAGCTCCGGCCAATTCGTGGCCATTCGTCGTCGCCCAAAGGCTCCACAGGCGACGACGGCGCGCACCGCTCGCAACCGTGCGGGCGCGCCGACTTCCTCGTCGCCAACCGCCACCGCGAGTGTTGGTTGCGCGCCCGTGGCGTGGAAAGGGAGGCGTGAAATTCCACAGCCACGGAGAGGATACCCAAGGGAGGCGTGAAATTCCGCTTGGGATGGTAAAGATGATAGCAGGGATTGGGCGGGACATCCAACCGGACTGCGCCCAAATCCAAGGCCGATCCACGGATGTCATATTACTTTTCCGTAGCAGACAGTTTCGTTTTTGTAAATAGTGGACGAAGGCCACACTCTGGAGAAAAGGGGAACATATCCCCGCCATTCCAAGCTTATGCCGAGGGCATGGGTAGAAAGACACCGCCTCCAGGCCTTTGACTTAATCGAATAATGCTACACAATCGCAGTATGCAACACAAAAAAGCACGCTTACACACCGCACTTGCAGCCCTTGCACTGACTGTACCGCTTTGCACGGGTTTCTCTGCGGCACAAGATTCTGCTGACAATCAAAACAAGACAAACGACACCTCTTCGCTTTCCGAAGCCTCTTCCACTTCGAATTCACTTCAGAAGCTCGCTTCCGCGAATGTTCTTTCCAAGGGAGACGACGATTCCGACGATGAGGACTCCGACGACGACGGGAACGACTTCGACGAGAACGGAGACAATTCCGACGGCGACGGGAACGGGGACAATTCCGACGGCGACAATTCGGGCAACGGGCAGCATCAAGCCAGCGCCCCCCAGGCTCCGCTGCGCGGGATCACCATCACCTCGATCAAGGACATCGATCAGACCCTGTCCGTGATTCGCTCGAGTGAAAAGAAGCTGACCGTGCGCGTGGTGATCCGCCCCAATGTCAGCATGGACGAGTACAAGCAGGCCATCGAGACTCTCCGCCCGCATGCCTACATCATGGTTGAGATTCTCGACGCCAACAACTGGGCGCCCGCAAGCGCCGAGTCGCTCAGCAACCTCACCGAGGAAGCGATCCAAGCCTTTGGCAACAAGGTCGACATCTGGGAGGTCGGCAACGAGCTCAACGGTTCATGGCTCGGCTCCTCCCCGCAGGAAATCAACCAGAAGGTCGAGGCGACGTACGACGTGGTCAAGCGCCACGGAGGGCGGACGGCGATCACGCTCAACTACTGGTCTCACAGGGGCTGCTACGAGAAGTCTTGGGAGAACCTCGACTCCTACGTCGGCACCATGCCGGAAAAGCTGCACCAGGTCGACTACATGTTCCTGTCCGTCTACGAGTTCTCCTGCAACCCCGCGCAGCAGCCGAGCTCCAGCGACCTTGCTGAGACGCTGAAGAGCCTGGGTAAGACCTTCCCGTCGGCGAAGCTTGGAATCGGCGAGATCGCCGCCAACGGCCCGGACGACGAGAAGGCCGAATCCGACCTCGCGACCAAGAAGCGCATCGCCAAGCGGTACTACGGCATGCACAACGAGCTGACTCAGGCCGTGGGCAGCAGGTACGTCGGAGGCTACTTCTGGTGGTACTTCTACGAGGACGCCGTCACCCGCGACACCCATATGTGGCCGACCCTCAAGAATCTTCTGAACAAGATCTGACAGGCAAATCTGCGCCTGACAAAACAGCGGGCGTTTGACAGTCCAGTCGACGTCTGACAGTCCATTGCCTCGGGCCCCGTCCGTTTAGGGCGGGGCCCTTTGCCGCCCGCACCGCTTCCCGAAGAACAGACCCGGCCGAACGCGAGGCTTTCGAGGCCAAAACGGCAAGATTGGGCGCGCCACACGTCGCCCAAGCGAGAAGAACGCCCTTCAGGCGGCGCGGGAGGCTCCTCATGCTGCGTCGCAGCGCCCGCGCGAACGAACGGGATCGAGGATCAAACGCAGCGGGCGGCGCGAAAATCCTCCTCTGCAGCGCCCCAACCAGCCCTATCGGATCAGGCGTATCGGGGCGGCGCGCTCGGATCAACGCGTTTTGCCGGACCGGTCCTCGCCCGAGGAATCGACTTGGAGCGATGAAACAGGCAATGCGCCGTCGGCGTCGGAATTGCGCACAAGCGTCCGCGCGTCTGACTGGTTGCGCGGCATCACCCGCACCAGGTCGATGTTGACATGAGGCGGGCGGGTCAGGGCCCAGGCGATGACGTCGGCGACGTCGTCGGCCACGAGGGGCCCTTCGACGCCCGCGTAGACAGCTTGCGCCCGCCTCGCGTCGCCCAGGCGGTTGAGCGAGAACTCCTCCGTTTTCACAAGCCCGGGGGCGACCTCGACGACTCGGACCGGCTCGCCCAAGAGCTCGAGGCGAAGGGTTCTGGCCAGCACCCGTTCGGCGTGCTTGGCGGCCACGTAGCCGGCTCCGCCGGGATAGATTTCGAAGGCCGCCATCGACGTCACGAAGACGACGTCGCCGCCCGCCTCCCGCAGGTGCGGCAAAAGCCCCTTTGTCAGCCTGAGGGTCGCCAGCACGTTTTTCTCGTACATGCCGAGCCAGGCGGCGGGATCGCCTTCGGCGACCGAATCGACGCCGATGGCCCCGCCCGCGTTGTTGACGAGCCCGGTCACCGCTCCTCGCGAAGCCGCGTACTC
>CAJPTB010000237.1 GCA_905373325.1 uncultured Ancrocorticia sp. | reverse complement strand
AAGGCAAACGGCAAAGAACGCCTCGTGTTTGCCCCCGTTTCGTCCCTCAATTCGCTGCGGGCCGGAAGCGAATTCAAGAAGACCGACGTGACGATCGAGCAGGGCACGACGTCGCTCGATGCGGCAGCCTCAGGGAAATCCCTTGACATCTCTCTGACCCTGGATCCCCTCAAGGCGAAGGAGAGCGGAATTTCCGTTTTGGGAGACACCACGCAAGACGCCCGCGGCAAAACGCCGGGAACGAGAATCGGCTACGACGCGGCGAAAGAGCAGATTTTCGTCGATCGATCGAACTCCGGCGAAGTCGGATTCTCCCCCGCCTTCCCGGGGCGGAGCGTCGCGGATTTCAAACCCGGAAAAGACGGCCTCGTCCATTTGCGGGTGATCGTCGACTCCTCGTCCGTCGAGGTATTCGCCGACGACGGCAAGCTTGTCCTCACAGAAACGGTCTACCCCGCTGCTGGCGCGGACAAGGTGTCGCTTTTCGCCGCGGGAGGCGAGGCCAAAGCCCGCAGTCTCAGCGTCTGGCATTTGGGATCTTACCGTTAGGGGCAGGACCTCAACTTAGGCGCGGCCGACTCGGCGCCTCGGCCGCAGACGGTTCGCGCGTCCGGGCCCAATCGGCCCAGCGCCGCGCCCATTAGGCACAGGGCTGCCAAACGACTCTTCCGGGGCAGCGCATCTTCGGCGGCTCAGTTGCCGGGCTTAGACCCAGCCGATCCGATTCAGCCGAAGTACTCGATAAGCCGGCCTCGTTCCTCGACGTCAAACCACATGAGGTCTTCGTCGTCCGTCACACGCTCAAGCGCGGCTGCGTCGCCGCCGATGGCGAGGACGACGTCGTTGGCGGCCTCTGCATCGTCGACGTGAAAAGAAACGACGTCCTCCCATCCGACCGGTTCAACAAGCTGCAAGGCGGTCGGGAGAATGTCGTCCCCCTCGATGTGAGCCGTCTTTTTCTCTTCGATTTCGGCGGCTATCACCACTCGAAGGGGATAGACGGTTTCCCCGCTGGCCGCCAACGCCGCCAACACGCGCAACGACTCGTCGGTCGCGGCATTCATGGCGACGGCTTCAAGCACTTCCTCGACGTCGCCCGGAAGAAGGTCCCGCAACTCGTCGGTGACGGCGTGCACGGTTCGGGGAAGGAGAGCGTCTCGCCCGATGTCCACGCCCGTCGCAGGAATATAGATTCTCACGGCGCCATACTAACGACACATGGCGAATAATATCTCGAAGCGCCCTCGTACGGCGTTTCTTTTTCAACGATTGTTTCTGAGACTCGATGGATGTCTATCTGCTATCTCGGAACATACTCGCCCTGAAACGCCCAGGTGCGGCCACTCGCATTGGAAGCATTCCCCTGCCTCCGTTTTCGAAGCGGAAAGAGCCGCTTCATTCGCCGCAAACGACTTTCTTCCGCGACCTCGCCGGCCTCCATCAAACGTCTGACGCCAACGGGGTTGGCTTGGCCGACCCACAAAGGAACGTCTGCGCACTCCACCAGAACGCAACTCGTCACGGCATTCCCATCGTCGTCTCCCCTGCCGCCGTCCACGTATCGAATCGTTCGGCTTCCACATATCGAATCGTTCGGCTTCCACGTATCGAATCGTTCGGCTTCCACGTATCGAATCGTTCGGCGCAGCACGATCGACGACAACCCGCCCCCGTCAAATGCGGGCCCGCCTCCACGCCGGTGCGCAACGCATCAGAGTTTGACGCGCAGTGCAGGCGCCGCGGAGGCCGGAATCAGAGACATCAGGGGAACAAGGACCCTTATTCCGCCCTCTTCGCTTCGCCTCCTAGCTCCGATCGATGCGACCCTTCGCCAGAAGCCCTCCCTCCTCGACCGATTTTCCGACACCCTATTTTGTGGAAGGCCCCACACACGACGCGGCCAACGCTTCATCAATCTTCACAACGTCAAGATCAGCCTTAGAAATCGCAGTCCCGGAGGTGATTGTCAAACGAGCCCGGCAAACCGGGACTTTCTCCGGGCCAGACAACCCGAATGCGCCGCCCATCCCCGAAAACGCAACAAGGAAGAAATCCGACCCCCAATCGTGGATCGCGCCATCGTGTCGTCATTTTCGATTTCCTTTCTCATGTGAATGCGTCTATCATCGCAAAAACGGCGATTGCCCTGAAATAGTTATCCACACCATTGTGGATAACTCCCATTCGGAGCAAAACTATGTCACAATGTATCTATGGCTAAGTTTCTAACTATTGCAGATGTTGCTGAATATCTAAACGTTTCCGTCGGCCAAGTCCGCACGTTGATCAAGACGGGCGAACTTCCCGCAATCCAAGTGGGCGGCCGCGGCCAATGGCGCATCGAAGACGACAGGCTAAACGAATACATCTCGCGTGGATACGCAAACACGCGTGAAAAGATCGAGTCGTCGCGTCACTGATCCCCCACCAACCAACAACTAATCTCGTAGGTCAACCCTTAGTACCGCCTGCAGATTGATGCATGTACGTCCACTCAGGGTATCGACGTCTATGAAGTCACGCCCAACCGAGCCAGAACTCCCAGACGGAGCCCTTCACGCGTTCTACATGCAATAAACCGTCCGTCGGCATAACGGCGCAGACCCGAGGTCAAGCCGAGCTTATGAGCGACCCCGGGTCTCGCCTCGACGGCGACGGGCAGATTCACAACCGCCCTCATCGCGCAAAGCCGCGCGATGGCCGGCCCCGTCGCCGTCGCTCCCGCCGTTGCCCTTCCGCGCACCTCTCCAACCCCACCCTCAGAGTCCCTTACAATCAACGTGACATCCTGTCCTACGTGTGCGTATAATCTATCTGCAAGGGTAGTCGTCGCCTCCCCACCGTGTCGCAAATCGACCTTTTCCCCACGGAATACCGGCGAATATCCGCCCCAATGCGGCTTTCAACGTCAGCGGCGACCGCTCTCCGAGAGTCGTTCACAGGGCTAAACTAGCTTGCGGAACTACAAGTTTCATACCGTGCATACTTTGCAGACTTCAAACAAAAGTCAATGCAAACTATTCACATATAAGAATACAAAACAAACTGTTTAAGGCTAGAAAAGGTTCAAAATGCGTCACTCACCGACCGCTTACACCTTATGCGGATTTGCCAGCGCGTGGACGGCAGCCGTTTCACGGGAGACGCCGATCCCGCGAATCGGCACGGGCACGCCGTTGAGCAGCCCGAATTTCCGCTTGGCCTCCATCGCCTTCTGCGCGGGCGCGGCCACGTTGGCCTGCGCCTGGCTCGCGATCTCCTATGTGGAGCTTGCCCATGCCCGCCGAGGAAGAAGAACCGCCTTCGTCGCCTTTGCTAGAAGATTCGGCTCTCCCTCGGTCAGACGCACCGTCGGCCTGTTCGGGGTGGGCGCGGAGCTTTTCCCGGTCGCGGCTCACACAGGCATCGCGTCCCACACCCGGCGTCCGCCTGGGGCGAATTGCAGACCGCTCTCCTCCTCACCCCACCTCCTTCGCCCGGCCAAGTCCTGAAAGCACCCAAGGATCCGCAATGAGCACCCTCGCCACAAAGTCCCCCGGACCGGCAAACGTTCCGGACCGGGAAAAGCCTGTCATCTCGACGGAGTCTCCTAAGTCGGCTGAGCTTTTCGGCTCAACGAGGGCCCCCGTCTCCGCAAAGTCTCCCGGACGGGCAAAGGCCGCCGGCTCGGAAGAGCTTGCCGGGCCAATCGTCGTCGGGCGTCCACACCCAGTCTGACGCCCCCGACGAATGGGACC
>CAJPTB010000236.1 GCA_905373325.1 uncultured Ancrocorticia sp. | reverse complement strand
GCCGAATACTCAGCAGTACAAGTACTTCGAGCATGCGGACTGCACAAACTTCGCGTCCCAGATTCTTGCGGCCGGCGGCCAGCCCACTGACGCTTATTGGCACCCGCACCCGTGGGGCGACTCCACCAGGCACACCTACTCGTGGGCGGTGGCCAACGCCTTTGCCCGCCACTGGGGCCTCAACCAGGGAACGACCAGCTGGACCGAGTTCGCCTCTCGCGTCCACCGCGGATCCTTCGTGGCTTTGGCTTACTCGAACGGCAAGGTCTACCACACCGCATTCGTGACGGAGCAGGCTGACGTCGTCAGCGACGAGTACGGAACGTATCGGACCTTCGCCATTGCCCAGCACACCCGCAACTACGAGGGTTGGGTCCACGGCAACGGCCTTGCCTCCGTGTGGAAGCAGCGCGGCTACTGGATCACCGCCGAGGGCGACAGCAACGGACAGTAAG
This sequence comes from uncultured Ancrocorticia sp., assembly GCA_905373325.1. Classification (GTDB taxonomy): domain Bacteria; phylum Actinomycetota; class Actinomycetes; order Actinomycetales; family Actinomycetaceae; genus Peptidiphaga. The sequence goes on along the minus strand of CAJPTB010000236.1, from coordinate 3,290 downwards.
GGCGAAGCAACAGACAGCGGCGGCCGCTGAGGCGCCTCCGCACTGAAACGCAGCGTCCGTAAAAGGCGGGGCGCGGGCTGCCTTCCGGCAGGCCCGCGCCCCGTTTCTTTGATCCCGTTCATGCAACGACGCCGCACATCACGACTGCAAGGACGCCATAGGTCCGCATGCCAAATCTGGGAGGACGTCATGGGTCCGTACGTCGAGCCTGCGAGGACCCCTTGGGTCCGCATGTGGAAAAAACGTCGTGCGTCCTCTTGCAAGGCCGCTGACGGCGATTCTGTCCTCGCTTTCAATCCCAATCTCCGTGCGCGGGCGGTCTGCTGACGCATGCGAGGTCGGCCTGAAGGAAAGCGCATGCGAGGTCGGCCTGCGAGAGTATGCGACGTCGGCTTGTTTGCCGCCTCCGCTCGTTCAGCCGGCGAATGCGCGCAGCGGCTGGCCCGCGACCTCCGCCCGCATATGGAAGACTGCGCCCGCGCCCGGCTCGTCGGCCGTCTGGCGCGACGTCGTGATGAAAACGTCGCGAAGGTCCTCCCCGCCGAGGGTCACTGCCGTCACTCCGCGCACGGGAAGCTCCCACTCGCCGAGCACCTCGGCTTCGGGGGAGTAGAGGCGCACTTTGCCGACCCGGTTCATCGCGCACCACACATTGCCCTCGGAATCGACGCAGAGGCCGTCGGGCCGTCCGCCGTCGCCGTCGTGGAAAAGTCTGCGGTTGACGAGGCTTCCCGATTCGTCGACGTCGAATACGCTCGTTCCTCCCGTGGCGGTGTCGTTGTAATAGGCGAGCCTTCCGTCGGCCGTGAAGTCGATGCCGTTGGACGTGGTGACGGAATCCAGCACGACGTCGACGGCGCCGTCGGCCCCGATGCGGTAGAGCTTGGCGCCGCCCGGGGTCTTGTCGTACGGCATGGACCCGGCGTACAGTCTGCCCGAAAGGTCGACGCCGCCCTCGTTCATCCGAACGCCAGGATCCGCCCACATCTCGGCTCGCGGAACGGGCGCGTCGAAGGCCGAATCAGCCAGGGCGATGCCGCGCTCGACGCCCACGACGTATCCGCCGCCCGCGCGAGGGCGCACGAAGGCCGCAACTGACGACCCCGTCGGCAGCCGCTCGAGGCTTCCGTCCGAGCCGATCGTGAGGATGTCGCCCGCAAGCATGTCGACGATCCGCAGCCCGCCCCACGAGGCATGCCACGCCGGGCCTTCGCCGTGAAAGGCGACGACGTCAGTTATTTGAGTTGTCTTCTCCATCGTCGACGATGATAACGCGAAGATTGCGCGGGCCGTGGACGCCGTCGACGCGCACCAGCTCAATGTCCGAGGTTGCCGAGGGGCCGGCGATCCACGTGGTTGGACGCGTCGGATTTTCGCCGAGCACGGCGACGGCCTCGGGAACCGTCGCCTTGACGTCCGAGGCTTTGAGCACCACCACGTGGGTGTCGGGGACAAGGGAGATCGCACGCCTGCCCATGTCCGGCGCGCCGTCGAGCATGATCGTGCCCGAAAGGGCGACGGCCACGCGCGAGGCGGTGACGACGGCGTCGATCCGGTCCAGCTCGGCGTTGCTCAAAGGCGGCTCGTCGACGTGAATCTCGCGGCCCTTCGCGGCCGCCTCCGCCCAGGCGGGGTCGAGCCCGGGCGGCACGACGACGCTCGCCGCGTCTGACAGCGCCTCGGCGATGGCGGCCGGCACGTCGGCGGCGGTGGCCGCATGGGTGACCTTCGCCGTGTAATCGACGAGCTTCTCCTCCATCTCCGCCACGACGTCCGATCCGTCGCCTCTTGTGCGATAGTCCCGCGGAATCTCAGGCACGGGGATGGGCCCCGCCGCTCGGATTCGGCGGAAGATCTCCTCGCGTGCGTTCGTGGCTGCCTTCATCGCCCGCCCTCCTTTTCTTCGCGCGCCTTCCACCATTGCCTGAAGCTTTGGGCGGGCGGCGCCGGAACGTCGCGCACCCTCGTCCACGATTTCGCGACCGGAAGCGGAACGCGGCTGATCTTCAAGTTGGGCCCGGCGATCAGACGCCCAGCCTGGACGCTTTTGCCCGCGGCCTCCATCGCCTTGCCTGAACGCATGACCTTCGACGAGACGGCCATGCCCACGTCCCAGATGTTCGGAATGCCGCCGCGGTTGGCTTCTACCGACTTGTGGCGCAGATGGACGAGGATGTTCGGAAGGTCGATCTTGACCGGGCAGACGTCTCCGCACGCACCGCACAGGGAGCAGGCGAAAGGCAGACTGGATGCTGGATCGCTGTGATCGTAGGCCTCTAGCAGCTGCGGGGTGAGGACGGAGCCGATCGGCCCCGGATACACCGAGCCGTAGGCGTGCCCGCCCGTGTGGCGGTATACGGGGCAGATGTTCATGCAGGCGGCGCAGCGGATGCATTTGAGGGCCTCGCGCCCGACCTCGTCGGCCAGCACGTTGGTGCGCCCGTTGTCGAGAAGGATGATGTGGAACTCCTGCGGTCCGTCACCCTCGGTGACGCCCGTCCAGAACGACGTGTACGGGTTCATGCGCTCGCCGGTCGCCGACCGCGGCAAAAGCTGGCCGATGACCTCGATGTCGCGGTACTGCGGCACGAGCTTCTCGATTCCCATGATCGTGATGAGGGTTTCGGGAAGGGTCAGGCACATTCTGCCGTTGCCTTCCGACTCGAAGATTCCCACCGTGCCGGTTTCGGCCACCCCGATGTTTGCGCCCGAGAGTGCGACCTTTGCCGTCAGGAACTTTTTGCGCAGGTGCGCGCGAGCGGCCATGGCGAGGATGCGCGGTTCGTCGCTCAGGCCCTGGGCGTCCTCCATTCGCGCCTCAAAGATGGCTTTCACCTCGGCGCGGTTGCGATGGATCGCGGGGACGACGATGTGCGAGGGCATATCCTCCGAAAGCTGGACGATCATCTCGGCCAGGTCCGTCTCCCACGCTTTGATCCCGTGCTTTTCCAGATGCTCGTTGAGGTTGATTTCTTGGGTTGCCATGGACTTGACCTTGACGACCTCGTCCACTCCCTTGGCGGAGATGAGGTTGAGCGCGATTGCGTTGGCCTCTTCGGCGTCGCGCGCCCAATGGACCACGCCGCCGCGCTTAGTGACGTTTTCTTCGAATTGCTCGAGGAGCCTCACCCAGTCGGCTGCCACGGTCCTCTTGATGTTCGACGCCGCTTCGCGAAGGCCTTCCCAATCGGGCATCTCCTCGACCCGCAGATTGCGCTTGGCCCGGATCTTGCCCGTCGCATACCCGAGATTGCGCCGCATCTGCGCAAAAAGTTCCTGACGGCAAAGGT
>CAJPTB010000235.1 GCA_905373325.1 uncultured Ancrocorticia sp. | reverse complement strand
ATCGCCGTGCTCACCGTCTATCTGTATCGTTCGAAGTGGGGTTTGCGGCTGCGGGGGCGGCGATCAGGCCGAGCCACACGCTCTGCCACCACGAGGCCACGACGATCCCGGCGAAGGCGCCGGCGAGGAGCTGCCCTTCGATCGCGATGTTGACGATTCCGACCCGTTCGGAGACGACGCCGGCGAGGGAGCCGAAAATGAGCGGCGTCGCCAAGGCAAGCCCCGACGCGAGGGTGAAGGCGAGGGTGATGTTGCTGGACGATCCTCCTCCGTACCAGGCGAGAAGCCCTAGGACGGCGCTCACTCCGACGGCAACGGCGGGTAGGACGCCCGCTTTCTTCCTCGCAGCGGCCCGCACGAAGGCGTAGACGGTCGCGACGAGGCTGACGAGGCCAAGCACGAGGCAGGCGGTCCGCGACCCGACGGCGACATCGGGAATCTCGATGCTCTCGCCTCCCCTCGTCAGGGAGAAAGTCGCGACGCCTTCGGCGCTCATCCACATGGCGCCGAGCAGGAGGGTGAAAATCAAATAGGCGATGGGCACTCGCCAGCCGATGCGACCGACGACGGCCGGAGAAGACCCCTGCGAGGCCCCGGACTCCTTAGACGATTCGAGCGATTTGTCGGTGACTTTGACGCTCATCTCAAGGCCTCCTTCTTGTCAGCTGTTTCCTGGGCTCCGGCTTGCCCAGCAGCGTCCGGTGAGACTCCGGCCTGCCTGCGGCTTCTTCCTTTTCCCGAGCAAAGGCGAGGTACGCGCGCCATCTGTCGTTCTCGCCCGTGGGAAGGCGGAAAAGCCAGCGAACGAATGCGGGGGCGGCGATGAGCAAAACGATGACGGATTGGAGGATGAGGACCATGTCGATGGGCACATCGGCCTGGGCGTCCATCGTCCGCCCGCCGGCCCGAAACGCCCCGAAGAGGATTCCGGCGAAGAAGGTGCCCACTGGCCTGTTCCGGCCGAGCAACGCCACGGTGATGGCGTCGAACCCGGTGCTTCCTGCGACGCCGTCAGTCAGGTACTTCAGATCCCCCGTCATGGTCACCCCGCCGGCCAGGCCGCACAGCGCGCCGGAAAGGGTCAACGTCACCGTCGTCACCTTGCCGATCGACATTCCCGCCGTCTTCGCGGCGTCGGGATTGGCTCCGACTGCTCGCAGCTCGAACCCCCACGTCGAACGCTCGAGGTACCACCACACAAAGACCGTCGCGAGGAAAGCTATGACGACGCCGCCGTTGATCTGGAACGGCGGAGCCGTCTCGGGCAGCTGCGCCGTCGCGTCTATCGTGGGCGAGCGCGGATCGCCGGACCCCGGCCGCCGGAAGGACTGGTACGTCAAAAGCTGGGCGAGCCCGAGCGTGGCGACGGAGTTGAGCATGATCGTCACGATCACCTCGTTGGCGCCGGTCGTCGCCTTGAGGAAACCCGCGATGAAACCGTAGATTCCGCCGCAGACGACCGCGGCCAGCAGGCAGGCGAGCAGGTGGACTCCCGCCGGCATGTGGCACTGGAATCCCACCCAGGCGGCGCCGATGGCCCCGGCGATGATCTGCCCGGTCCCTCCGATGTTGAACAGGCCGCCGCGAAAGCCGAGGGCTAGGGCGAGCCCCGCGATGATGAGCGGGAGGGAGGAAAAGATCGACGATGTGAGCGGGGCGATCTGGCCCTGGAAAGACTGCGCCTTCCAATTGAAGACGGACCCGCGGATCATCGCCGAATAGCCTTCGACGACGTCGGCGCCCGAAACGAGCATGAGGATCGCGCCGACGGCGAGCGAAACCACAATCGCCAAAACGTAGACGGCGGCGCTCGAGCTCAAGGCCCTGTAAAGCAAACTGAGGCAACGGCACATCGCCAGACGCGGGCGGCTCGGCTCTCGCCGCTCTTCGCCCTGAAAAGTTCCGCCCTCGGCTCGGAACGCCTCGCCCCCTCCTAGGAGCGCTCCGTTTTCCTCAGGCCCCGCGCCGCTCAGCACGGCTCCGTTCGGCCCCGCTTGGCCCAGCCCCGCCTCGTTTTGAGCTGTTCCGTTCCGGGCCGCTTCATTGCCTTGCGTCTCAGCCATGTGCGTTCTCCTCCCTCGCCTCGCCCTTCGGCCCGAACCGTTTCGGCGCGTCGCCCTTCGGCGCGAAGCTGTCTTGCCCGCGCCCGGGCCCGCCTTCTTCCTCGACGCGGTCCGTCAGGGTCGGCTCGGCTTGTTCGGCGGCCTCTTCGGGCGTGCCTCCCGCCATCATGACTCCGAGGACGGAACGCGGGGTGTCCGCGGGAACGATCCCGACGATCTGCCCGCGGTACATGACCGCGATGCGATCGGAAAGCCCGACGATCTCGTCAAGCTCGGACGACACGAGCAGAACGGGCGTTCCCTTGTCCCGTTCTGCGACGATGCGTTTGTGGATGAATTCGATGGACCCGACGTCGACGCCGCGCGTCGGCTGGTTGGCGATGAAAAGCGACAGATTGCCTGAAAGCTCGCGCGCAACCACGGCCTTTTGCTGGTTCCCTCCGGAGAGGTTGGAGATCGGGCCGTTGACGTCGCTCAGCCTGATGTCGAATTCGACGACGCGCTTCTCGGCGTTTTTCGCCACCTCGGAGACGCTCATGGCCGGCCCTCGCGCGAAGGGCGGGCGCCTGTACTGGTTGAGAACGAGGTTCTCGGCCACGGAGAACGAGGCGATCATGCCGTCGGTCGAGCGGTCTTCCGGCACGAATCCTATGCCCGCGTCGATGTGCCTGCGCACGCTGGCGTTGGAAATGGGCTTCCCGTTGAGCGAGATCGTTCCCGAATCTGGGCGTCTGAGCCCCAGGAGCGTCTCGGCGAGCTCGGTTTGGCCGTTGCCTTGCACGCCCGCGACGCCGAGGATCTCTCCCTCGCGGATGTCGAAGCTGACACGGTCGAGCAGGGTTCCCCCGGTTTCTCCGCCCGGGCCCACGAGCGAGACGTCCTCGACGCGGAGCGCCGCCTTGCCCGGCGTCGCCGGCTTTTTCTCGACGTGCAAAAGCACGGGGCGCCCGACCATCATGGAGGCGAGCTCCTCCTGGGAGGCCTCGGGCGAGGCTTGCCCGACCACGGCCCCTCTGCGGATCACGGTGATCCTGTCCGCGACCGCCTTGACCTCTCGGAGCTTGTGGGTGATGAAGATGATGGAGGCCCCGGAGTCTGCGAGCCCTCTCATGATTTTCATGAGCCCGTCCGTCTCCTGGGGGGTGAGGACGGCCGTCGGCTCGTCGAGGACGAGCAGCTCCGCGCCCCGGGCCAATGCCTTGACGATCTCCACTCGCTGCTGGACGCCGACGGGCAGGTCCTCTATCTTGGCGTCGGGATCCAGGTCGAAGCCGAACTGAGCGGACCATTCCTTCACGAGGCCGCGGGCCTTCTTGCGGCGAAGGAGCCGCGTGACCGGGTTGATCGGCTCGAATCCGAGGGCGACGGACTCGGCGACGGTGAACACGGGGATGAGCATGAAATGCTGGTGGACCATTCCGATGCCCGCGGCGACCGCGTCGGCGGCGTTGGAGAAGGCCGCCGGTTCGCCGTCGATCAGAATCTCGCCCTCTTCGGGCCGATACAACCCGTACAGGACGTTCATGAGGGTCGATTTGCCCGCGCCGTTCTCGCCGAGAAGGGCGTGTATCTCCCCCGGCCGGACAGTGAGGTCTATACGGTCGTTGGCCACGAACGAGCCGAATCGCTTGGTGATCCCACGCAGTTCCAGGTGCACCGAATGCCCAACCTTTCAGGCTTGGAGGGG
>CAJPTB010000234.1 GCA_905373325.1 uncultured Ancrocorticia sp. | reverse complement strand
GGTATCCGGCGGCGTCGCGCCTCGACGCCGCCGGATACCTGCGCCAGCGCGCGGAAGACGAATGGAGCGCCGCGCCCGGCGGCCATTACATCGTCCGCTCCGGAGCCGTCGTCGCCTGGTTCGTTCCCCGAGGCGCCGGCCCGCGCAGCGGATTCCGCGTCGTCGGAGCTCACACCGATTCGCCTTCGTTCAAAGTGAAGCCGGTTGCAGACTCCAGGGCATTCGGCTTCGCATCCGTCAACGTCGAAACCTACGGCGGCCTTCTCGTCAACTCGTGGCTCAACCGCGACCTCGGGATCGCCGGGCGAGTCACTGCCGTCGACGGCGAGGAGAGGCTGTTCGCAACCGGGCCGGTCATGACGATTCCGCAGCTCGCTCCGCACCTCGACCGTTCTGTCGACGAACGTCTGACGCTCGACAGGCAGAGGCATCTCCAGCCGGTGTGCGGCACGGGCGAGCGGTCGATCGCTGCGACGATAGCGCAGAGCGCGGGAATCCCCGCCGAGCGCATCGCCGCCATCGACGCGTACGCCTTCGACGTCCAACGGCCGGAGATCATTTCGGGCGAGTTTTTGGCCGGCGGGCGGCAAGACAACCTTGTGTCTGTCCACGCCGGCTTGACGGCGCTCCTGGCGGCCGAGGAGGAACTGGCCGCCCAGAGCCGCTGCATCGCGGTGTATGCGGCTTTTGACCATGAGGAAGTCGGCTCCGCTACGGCCACGGGTGCCGCCGGCCCGCTTCTCGAATCGGTTTTGCGCCGCACGGCCCTGGCGCTGGGCGCGAGCGAGGACGAGTACTTTCGGATGCTCGCGCGCACGACGTGCATGAGCGCCGACGCCGGGCACTCGATCAACCCGAACTATCCGGGTTACCACGACCCGACGCAGTATCCTACGGCCGGCGGCGGGCCCATGGTCAAGACGAACGCGAACCAGCGCTACGCGTCCGATTCGACCGGCTGCGCCCTGTGGCTGCGGGCGGCTGCGGACGCCGACCAGCCCGTGCAGACATTCGTTTCGAACAATTCGGTTCCCTGCGGCACGACGATCGGCCCGCTGACGGCCACCCGCCTGGGAATCGACACCGTGGACGTCGGCGTTCCGCTTCTGTCCATGCACTCGGTCCGCGAACTCTCTTCGATCGCCGACGATTGGGCGCTCGCGCAGATCTTGCGGGGGTACTGGACGATTGCATGATTCCTCGTACAACGCGGCGTTCGCCCTCGACCGCTCGGCATGGAGCCGGCCTACAGCCCTGTCGGTGGTCTACGGCGACCGGCGGTGGACCGTCGCGCAGGCCGCCCATCTGACGCGCCAGCTCGCCCAGCTGCTCGCTCGGTCCGGTGTGAGCAAGGGGGACAGGGTGCTCTTCGTCGCGCACAACTCTCCCTACCACCTGTTCGTCTACATCGCGTGCGCCAGGCTGGGCGCAGTCTTCGTCCCCGTCTCTTTCAGGCTGGCGCAGAACGAGGTCCAGGAGATCGTCGATTTCTGCTCGCCCCGGGCTATTTTCGCGGACGCGACGGTTGCGGCGCGGGGAAGCTTTGCCTCGACGGGAACCTTCATGAGCTTCGTGATCGACGACGACCCGGCCGACGGCTCCTACGGCGCGGGAATCGCCAACGGCTACTTCGCCCTGACGCCGGCCCTCGCCTCACTCGACGGCACGCTCGTCTCGGACTGCCGCGGCTCAGGGAGCGCGTCCTTCAACACGGTCGAGTATCCGACCGGAACGGCCGCCATTTTCTACACCTCGGGAAGCGCCTCGGAGTGCCGACGATGTTCTGGGCGATCGTCACGGAAGCCGAACGCGGGTCTCACGATTTGACCAGCCTGCGGCTCCCCGTCGTCGGCGGGGCGCCGGTTCCGCTCACCCTCTTGGACCGGCTGAAGGGAGTCGGGCTGAAGCCGGCGGTCGCCTGGGGCATGACGGAGACCGCCGGATCGGGGACCTTCCAACCGTACGGCAGCGGGGCGTCCGGGGCAGTCGGCAGGCCGTACGCGCACGTGGAGGCGAGGATCGTCGATCCGGCGACGCAGACCGACGCGACGGTGGGGGAGCTCCTGGTTCGAGGGCCGTCCATCAGCCCCGGCTACTGGCACAATGCCGACCAGACGCGGTCGGCGTTCGTCGAAGGCGGGTGGCTTCGCACCGGCGACGTCGCCGTGGGAGGAAACGAGGTGACGATCGTCGGCCGCCTCTCGGACCGCATCGGCACCGGAGGCGAGGGCGTCAATCCCACAGAGGTCGAGGAGGTTCTGCGCGCCCATCCGAAGATCGACGACGTCGTCGTGGTCGGCATACCCGACGAGGTGTGGGGAGAAATCGTCGCCGCGGCCATCGTGTGCGACGCCGCGGCGGTGCCGACCCTCGCGGAGCTGCAGGCCTTTGCCGCTCAGGTTCTCGCGAGGTACAAGCTTCCGCGCGGCTTGGCCCGCATCGAACGGGTTCCGCTCGACGCCGAGGGCGAGGTCGACAGGGCTGCCGTCAAAGACCGCCTGGTTTCAGCAGCCCCTTCCTTTGGACAGTAGCCAGCTCGCTTCTTGCCGGGCTTCCATCGGCTCGCCCAGTTGCTCCATGCCCGGCGGCAGTTCAAGGCCCTTCGCCGTCATCGCCATCCCGTAGAGGCGGCCGGCGCGGTACGAGGATCGCACGAGCGGGCCCGCCATGACTCCGGCGAAGCCCATTTTCCTGCCCAGATCGCGCAGCTCGATGAACTCCTTGGGCTTGACCCACCTGTCGATCGGGTGGTGGAGCGGGGAAGGCCTCAGGTACTGGGTGACGGTCAGAAGGTCGCACGAGTTCTCGCGCAGAGCCGCCATGGCCTCCTCGATTTCCTCGCGGGTCTCGCCCATGCCGAGAATGAGGTTCGACTTGGTGACGAGGCCTTCCTCTGACGCCATCGCGATGATGTCCAGGGACCGCTCGTAGCGGAACGCGGGCCTGATCCTCTTGAAGATCCGCGGCACCGTTTCGAGGTTGTGCGCGAAAACCTCCGGGCGGGAGTCGAAGACCTGGCGCAGCGCCCCGACGTCGCCCTGGAAGTCGTCGACGAGCAGCTCGACGCCCGTGCCGGGGCACAGCTCGTGGATTTGGCGGCACGTCTCGGCGTAGATCCAGGAGGCGCCGTCGGGCAGGTCGTCGCGAGCCACCCCGGTGACCGTGGCGTAGCGCAGGCCGAGATGGCGCACGGACTCCGCGACGCGCCGAGGCTCGTCGCGGTCGAGGCTCTTGGGCTTGCCGGTGGCGATCTGGCAGAAGTCGCAGCGCCGCGTGCACTCCGAGCCGCCGACGAGGAAGGTGGCCTCCCTGTCCTGCCAGCACTCGTAGATGTTCGGACACTGCGCCTCCTGGCACACCGTGTGCAGCGAGGCCGTCGAGACCAGGCTCTTCATGTCCGCGTAGTCCTCGCCGACCACGGCGGTGGTTCGGATCCAGTCGGGCTTCTTCTCGATCGGAGTCTGGGCGTTGCGGGCCTCGACACGCAAAAGTTTGCGTCCTTCGGGGGCGATCGTCATCGTTTACCTTTCCTGTTGGAAACTCGCGAGGCGCTTGACGAGGGCCGACGTCAACGCCGCCGCCGCCTCCTCGAGCGAGGCGTCGACGCCCTGCCGCTCCATAGACGTTACTCCGGCATCCGTGATTCCGCACGGGTTGACCCGGAAAAACTTCGAAACGTCGGTCGCCACGTTGAGGGCCAGGCCGTGCATCGTCGTGTCGGAGGCGAAGGACGTCTACACGGCGGGGCGGCG
>CAJPTB010000233.1 GCA_905373325.1 uncultured Ancrocorticia sp. | reverse complement strand
TCCGCACCTATGGCATCACCCTCGCCTCCGGGCCAGCCTTCGGCTTCCTCGCGAAAGCCACGGGCTCGCCCTCGAAGGTCATCTTCGGCGGGTCGATCGTGTGCGCCGGCGGCCTGTTCGTGTTCACGATTCTTCCGCCCGAGCCGGGCATGGTTCTACTTGTCGCGGGAGTCACCATTGTGCTTGGATTCATCGCCAACGGCGTCTTCGGAATCGTCTCCTCCCAGTTGACCGAGGGGAAGGTCCCCATCCCGATCTTCGGCACGGCGGCCGGCATTCTCTCGGTCATTGGCTTCCTCCCGGACACCTTCTCTTCGACCTGGTTCGGAAAGATGATCGACGATCAGCCTAAGGACGCCTACGCCGAGATCTTCCTGATTCTCGCGGGCTTCGCCGTGGCGGCGGGCGTCTTCGCCCTCATACTCCTGTGGTACGTCAGGCGCACGGGGAAGGCGGAGCGGCCCGATTTGCCGACGGCTCCGGAGGAAGTCGATTCGGCGCCGTCGGAGCCGACGCCGGCTCCGTCTTACGAGGAAGCCGCAGAACCGGCGGCCGCGGCGAAGTCGGCTTTCGATTCGAAGAAGGGCTCGGGCAAAGGCTCGGCTTGGAGCTCGCATGCCGAATAAACTCAAGGTTCCCGCGATGTGGAGCGAGCAGACGGGCGCCGTCGTCGCCAAGCAGAACGAGCTCGCTGCGGGCGTCTATTCCAGCGGTCAAACCTTCGAGCAGATGCGCGAGGGGTATCGCAAGGAACGGGTTTTCTGGAACGACGGCGGCCCCGTGCCGGCCTCGACGATCGAGGAGGACGTAACCACCCGGCACGGGAGGGTGCGCGTGCGGATGCATCGCCCCGACGGCGCCGCCGTCCTCCCCGGGATCGTCTTCATACACGGGGGAGGATGGGTGCTGGGAGACCTCGACACCCACGATCGAATAACCCGGACCCTCGCTGAAAAGACGAGGGCGGCCGTCGTCGCCGTCGATTACACGCTCTCGCCGGAGGCGCGCTTTCCGCGGGCGCTCGAAGAATGCGTCGACGTCGTCCTGGCGTTGAAGGCCGACTCTGACAAATGGGGGCTGGATCCCCGGAAACTCGCCTTAGCGGGCGACTCCGGGGGCGCCAGCCTTGCCCTCGGAGCGTTCCTGCACCTGCGCGACGAGGAAAAGGCGGCCGAAGGCGTCGCCGCGCTCCTGCTGTTCTACGGAGCCTTCGGGCTGCGCGACTCGATGTCGATGCGGCTGTTCGGAGGCGAATGGGACGGTCTGACGGAAGAGGATTTCGCCTGGTACAAGGGCCTCTATCTGGCCGACGCCGCAGACGAGCGCAGCCCCTACGTCGACCTCCTGGCGAACGATCTGACGGGGACGATGCCGCCGTGCTACATCGCCGCGGCCGGGCTCGATCCCCTGAGGGACGATTCGCGCACGCTCGCGGCCATGCTCGCGAGCGCCGGGGGAGACGTGGAGGCGGAGGAGTTTCCCGACGTCATCCACGGCTTCCTGCACCACTCCAGAATGCTTGACGCCGCGAGGGGCGCCCTCGCGCACGCGTCGGATTTCTTTCGCTCGCGCGTCGGGAAGGCCCCGGCGTCAACTCAACAGACAATCGAGATCACAACTGAGGAGTAGAAATGGATTTCTCATTCACCGAGGAACAGCAGCTGATCGTCGACGGCTTCGCCGACGTCATGAATTCACGCTCATGGGAAAAGTACTTCCATGAGTGCGACGAGACGTCCACCTACCCCCTTGAATGGGTGAAGGCTTTGTGCGACGTCGGATTCGACCGCATCCTCCTTCCCGAGGAGCACGACGGACTCGGCCTCGACTGGGTCACGCTGGCCGCCGTGTATGAGGTGCTCGGCCGCCTCGGCGGCCCCACGTACATCCTTTACCAGCTGCCCGGCCTTGAAACGGTCGTACGCGAGGGCACCGACGAGCAGCGGGAGAAAATCTTCTCCTATCTCGGCACGGGCGAGCAGGTCCTCAACTACGCGATGACCGAGCCGAGCGCGGGATCGTCCTGGAACGACATGCGCACGACGTACACGCGGCGCGACGGCAAGGTCTATCTCAACGGGCACAAGACTTTCCAGACGTCCGGTATGCGCGTTCCATACCTGGTGGTGATGGCCCGCAACGCCGACGACATGGACGTCTACACCGAATGGCTTGTCGACATGAGCAAGCCGGGCATTACAAAGGAACCTCTGCACAAGCTCGGGCTCCGAATGGATTCGTGCGCCGAGGTCTACTTCGACGACGTCGAACTCGAAGAGTCGGACCTCTTCGGCTCGGAAGGCAACGGCTTCATGCGCGGCGTCGCGGACTTCGACCTCGAGCGCTTCCTCGTGGCCCTGACGAACTACGGCCAGGCATACTGTGCCTTCGAAGACGCCGCCAAGTACGCCAATCAGCGCGTTCAGGGCGGCCAGGCGATCGCGCGCCGCCAGCTCATCCAGTTGAAGTTCGCCGACATGCAGGTGCGCCTGACGAATATGCGCAACATGCTTTTCGAGATCGCTTGGAAGCACGACGTCGGCAAGCTCGGCCGCGGCGACTGCTCGATGGCCAAATACTACTGTTCGCACGCGGCTTTCGAGGTGGTCGACGACGCCCTCCAGATCCTTGCCGGCGTCGGAATCACCGGCGATCACCGAGTCCAGCGCTTCTTCAGGGATTTGCGCGTGGACAGGGTCTCCGGAGGAACCGACGAGATGATGATCCTCACGGCCGGCCGCGCTGCGCTGAAGAACTACCGCTGAGCGGAGCCGGGACAGGCAGGCCCAGGCAAAAGCAAACAGGCCGAGCACAATAAACAGAAAGGTTAGACATGGAAACGACAAAGCCGTCGTTCGGCCCGCTGGACGACGTCAGGGTCCTCTATTCGGCGGTCGAGATCGCCGCTCCCACCGCGGCCGAGATCATGTCCGAGTGGGGCGCCGACGTCACGTGGATCGAAAACATGTGGACGGGCGACTCGATGCGGGACACCACGTGGACGAAGGAGATGGAGAGGCGCAACCAGCGCTCGATCTCCATGAACCCCTTTACCGACGAAGGCAAGGAGATCCTTTGCCGTTTGGTCAAGGAGGCCGATATCTTCATCGAGTCCTCCAAGGGCCCTGCGTTCGCCCGCAAGGGGATCACCGACGAGATGCTGTGGGAGGCCAATCCCTCCCTCGTCATCGTCCACGTTTCGGGGTTCGGCCAGTGGGGCGATCCGGCCGTGGTCAACGCCGCCGCCTACGATCTCACGGTCGCCGCATACGCCGGAATCATCGCACAAAACGGCACGCCCGAGCAGCCGATGAACATTGCCCCCTATTCGGGCGACTATTTCAACTCGCTCATGATCGTCTCCTCGGCGCTGGCCGCCCTGCACAAGGCCAAGGCGACGGGCAAGGGGGAGAGCATCGATCTGGCGATGTATGAGACGCTCCTGCGCGTCGGCATGTACTACATGATGGATTACCTCAACGCCGGCATAACCTACCCCCGTCCGGGCGCCCGCCATCAGAACCTGTGCGCGATCGGCGAGTACGCCTGCAAAGACGGGTACATCGGCCTGTGCGTCTACGGCGTCCCCCAGAACAAGTACCTTCTGGAGACCATCGGCCTGGGCGATTTGTGGGGAACTCCCGAGTACCCGGAGGACACGTCTGCGCTGTGGCTGGACGGGCCCAAGGCGGACCTCATCCAGCGCAAGCTCGAAGAGTACCTTGCGGGCCAGCTCAAGGCCGACGTCCAAAAGG
>CAJPTB010000232.1 GCA_905373325.1 uncultured Ancrocorticia sp. | reverse complement strand
GGGACGGTCGCCTCGGACAACGGGAAGGCTCCCGTTCCTGACGGACGCTATGTTTTGGAGGTGACCGCGACCAAGGGAACCGGCCACGCCCAAAACGGCAAGAACACCGAGACCTTCACGTCCCGGCCTTTCGTCGTCCGATCCAACCCCGGAGCCACACCGAGCCCAACGGCATCGCCGACGCCGAGCCCGACAGCCTCCCCCGGCCAGACGGCCTCGCCGACGGCAAACCCAACGGCCAAACCAACATCGTCCGCCAAACCGACGGGCCAGCCCGCCCCGTCGCCGTCGGGATCGCAACGTCCCACAGCGACCCCTCCAGCCGGATCCGCGAAAACATCGCAGCACACCCGCAAATGATCTGACGGTAGCCTGATGAGAGCAACGGGAGCCTGGTGAAAGCATGGCATTCAGCGGAAAGCCAGCAATGGTCCGGCGCATGTGCTCGACATTTCGCGAGACGAATGGCCAGCTGGTCGCCCAAAGCGTTCAGCCAGACACTCGCAGACTTTCCATTGGACAACGGCAAGTCAAGTCGGCATTCGCCCGCAAATAAGAAAGGAAAAACTAGGCGCAACATTCCTGAATTAAGGCAATAGAATATTAGAAGACAAATCAATATATAACGAGTTGCCGTGGCCTCAAGTCTGAGGCCACGGCAACTTACATGAAATTAACCGTTGATTCCGGAACCAATCGCACAGATAATTGACTCTGGGTAGCCTGACTCACCAACAGGACCTAGAAATGAAGGGAAATATCCATGAAACACTCTCATTGGCGCGGACGCTCGCTTGCGTTTTTCAGCGCCATCGGGATCGCGATCGGCGTCGTCGCCTCTCCGATTCACGCCGATCCCCCCAAAACTCCTCCCACGCCTTTGGACCCGAACGGCCTCCAAAAGAAAGCGGAAAGCACGCCGGGATTCACCGGAAAATGGTTCGTGCAGCTGGCATCGAAGCCGACGATATCGGGAGGGTCGCCGCAGGCGATCTCTTCCCAGCAAAAGACTTTCGGCTCGGACGTTTCGTCGCGAGTGCAAGTGACCGAGAAGCATTCGCGCCTGTGGAACGGCGTGGTTGTCAAAACCGATAAGGCGGGGCTCGAAGAAGTCGTCAAGGCCTCTAACGTCAAAGCCGTCTTCCCCGTTCTCAGCGTCGCAATGCCGAAGAATCAAAAGTCCAAGGTTCTCCCGCAAATGCGAAGGGCCGGTGCGATGACCGGCGTCCCCTACGCCCACAAAGAGTTGGGCCTTACGGGCAAAGGGATGAAAATCGGGATCATCGACACCGGCATCGACATCGACCATCCCGCCTTCGGCGGATCGGGCGCGCCCGGATCGGCGACCTTCCCCACGTCCAAGGTCGTCGCCGGCTACGACTTCGTCGGCGACAGGTACAATGCGGACATCAATTCCGACGCCTACGATCCCAATGCCGTCCCCGACTCGGTCCCCAACGACTGCCACGGCCACGGAACCCACGTCGCGGGCATCGCGGCAGGCAACGACCCGACAAGCAATTTCCGTGGCGTCGCGCCGAACGCGCTCTTGGGCGCATACAGGGTTTTCGGGTGCGACGGCTCAACCGACACGGGCGTCATGCTCACCGCGATGGAGCGCGCCTCGAGGGACGGCATGAACGTCGTCAACATGTCGATTGGCGCGCCCTACATGACGTGGCCGGAGTATCCCACCGCCGTCGCCGCAGACGCCCTCGTCAATTCCGGCGTGGTCTTGACTGTCTCTCAGGGGAACGAAGGCGACCACGGCACGTTCTCGGGCAGCGCCCCGGCGGTGTCCTCCAAGGCCGTCGCCGTAGGGTCGGTGGACAACAACGGTTTGCTTCTGGCGACCTTCACGACGGCCGACGGCGCCTCCTACACATACATGCCCGTCGACGGCGCCGCCGTCCCTCCGACGACTGGAAGCGCACAGCTCGCCGCATACCCGGACGGGCAGAAGACCGGAGCGGTCGACCTTCCCGGGAAGCCTTTCGAAGGAAAGGTGGCGCTGGTTGCCAGAGGCGATTCCACCTTTGCCGAAAAGGCCGCCGCCGCACAGGCCGACGGCGCCGTCGGTGTGTTGATCTACAACAATGAAGACGGCGTCGTCAGGGCTTCGATCTATCCGACGACTGATCTCCCGGTCGGCACAATCAGCAAGGAGCAGGGTGAAAAGCTCGAAGGGCTCATAGCGAGGGGCGCGGGGAACAACCCTGTG
The DNA here is from genome assembly GCA_905373325.1 of uncultured Ancrocorticia sp. Classification (GTDB taxonomy): domain Bacteria; phylum Actinomycetota; class Actinomycetes; order Actinomycetales; family Actinomycetaceae; genus Peptidiphaga. The sequence goes on along the minus strand of CAJPTB010000232.1, from coordinate 1,539 downwards.
ATCACCTGGACGGACAAGCAAGAGTCGATCGTCGACCCCGATACAGCCACCATGGTCTCCACCTTCTCGGCGTGGGGAATGACGGCCGACCTCAAGCTCAAACCGGACGTCCTCGCCCCCGGCGGCGAGATCACATCCGCCTATCCTTTGGACAAACAGACCGCGAAGAAGGGCTACACCGAACTCTCGGGAACTTCGATGGCCGCTCCGCACACGGCGGGAGCAGCCGCACTGGTGCTCGAATCCAATCCGTCGGCCTCCCCCGACGCAGTGAAAGCTGTGCTCCAGAACACGGCCGACCCCGTTCTCCTTTCCTACCCGATACAGCGCGGATTCCCCTCGCAGGCGCGGATTCAAGAGCCCGTCCAACACCAGGGCGCGGGTCTCATCGACATTCCTGCCGCCGTTTCCCAAGCGAATTCCTATGCCGCACCCGGGAAGGAAAAGCGAGTCTCCACTGTGACCCCGTCGAAGATTTCCCTGGGCGACACAGATTCGAACAATCCAACCGATCTGACGATCACAAACCATTCCGACAAGGAGAAGACGTACACCCTCGGCTCCGACCTGAATGCCGCGGGAACGTACGGGCCGAACACCCTTCTCCAGTATGCGCCGGGGCTGAACACCAAAGTCACGTTCTCCGCCGACAAGGTGACGGTTCCGGCCCATTCGACGCGAACGGTGAAGGCAACCGTCACCCCGCCCAGCAGCTACAGTTCCTACGCAACGGGAACAGCGGTGGAGACGAAGCTCCCCTACATCACGATGTACGGCGGCTACATCACATTGAAGGACGACGCCGGGCGCCTTCAGCGGATTCCCTTCGCCGGTCTCAACGGAGACTACGAATCGAGGGAGGCGATCAGTTCGAAATGGACGTACGGCGATCTCTACGACAGCCAGACCCTCAGCTTTGTAGGCCGCAGGCCCGAGGACAAGTACAACGTCTCGCCCTCGCTCGTGAGCGTCTCCTCGTGCCCGAACGGCCGTGTTGTGGCCTCTGACTGCGCAGACGACAATGCACAGTATGCAGAGGTGACTGAAAAGGACCACGTGTATTCCATGAAGGGCTACGACGTCCCGAGAGTCCGTCTGCATGTGGAGACTCCCGTCAAAAACATGAAAATATACGTCAACGCCGTAGGCCCCGACGGCAAAAAGCAGGGCCAGTCGGTTCCGGTGCATCAGGTGTACGACAACGACGGCGTCGGCGCGGACAGGAGCTTCCAGACGTTCTCCTGGGATGGAAGGATCAAGAAAGGCGGCAAGCTGCAGATGGCCGACGACGGTCGGTACGTGATGTCCGTAGTCGTGACCAAGGGCACCGGCCACCCTCAAAACTCGAAGGACGCCTCTGAACGTTACGAGACCCCGCCCTTCGTCGTCCGTTCGCTCACCGACGCGGACCCGACCCCCACGGACTCACCGACCGAGTCGCCCAACCCGACGCCGTCGACCGCCCAGCCAAGTCCAACCCCCACGGACTCACCGACGACCGCCCAGCCAAGTCCGACCCCCACGGACTCGCCTAAGCCG
>CAJPTB010000231.1 GCA_905373325.1 uncultured Ancrocorticia sp. | reverse complement strand
GCCCTGCGGCTGCGGGAGTGCGCGGCCGCCGTGGCCGCGGACTGGGACGGCGTCCTCCCCTCTTCCCGCGACGATCTCCTCACGTTGCCGGGAGTCGGGCCCTACACGGCGGACGCCGTCATCGCCTTCTCTTACCGCAAGCGATCCGTGGTTCTGGACACGAACACTCGGCGGGTCCTGTGCAGGCTGCACGGAGCCGCGGCGCCGCCCTCTCATCTGCGCAAGGACGAAATCGCGCGGGCAGACGCGATGGTCCCCCTCGAAGACGGCCTGGCCTGGCAGTGGAACGCAGCACTCATGGAGCTCGGCGCACTCGTGTGCACCGCGAAGAATCCGGCATGCCAGGAGTGTCCGCTCCGCCCCGACTGCGCCTGGTTCGCCGCCGGCAAGCCGGAAAGCGGCACGCCTCGCCGCGTACAGAGATTCACGGGGACCCACCGCGAGGCCCGGGGGAAGATCATGGCGGTTCTCAGGGGCGCCGCGTCGCCGGTCTCCCGCGACGAGCTGGCCGCTGCGGCCTCGCTCGCGTCTTCGCGCTTTGACCCGGCGCTGGACTCCCTGCTCAACGACGGCCTCGCCTGCCTAAGCCCCGGCGGCTACACCCTCCCCGGAGAGCGCTAGCCCGCGCGCGTCCGCCTCGCGTGACAAGGCCCGTCCCGCACAAGCCCTCGCACAAAGCGCCTTGTCCCCTTGTACCGGGCAGCCCGGGCGCCGCGCCGGAATCGGAGGCCAGCCGAGCTTCAGGATCAAACCGGATCAGGCGTCGAAGAAGACTCAGAGCCGAGCCGCAGTTCCAGAATCGAACAGGACTCAGAATCGAGCCGTCAGCCCCAGGATCCGTAGTCGGACTCCGCTTTGCCGCCCTTTTCGACTTCGAGCAGGGCGGCGGCGCATTCGTCGTCGACCACCAAGTCCGTCACCGCGCCCGAGCGCAGCACGGCGGCCAAGGCGGGCGCCTTCGCGGCCCCGGCGACGGCGCAGACCCTCCGCGGGATCCTGGCCAGCTCCGCCGGCGTCGGCCCGGTCGCGCGGGTGTTGATCTCGATGTCTTCGTACGTGCCGTCCGCGCGCAGAAGGACCGTGCACACGTCGCCGACCACTCCGTCGCGCCGCAGCTCCGTCACTTCCTCCGGCGAAAGGTAGCCGCCGGCGTAGACGTGCGAGGGAAGGGGCGATGTGAAGGATCCGACGCCGAACACGGCGACGTCGGCGTTGCGCCCGATGTCCCTGACCACCTGGATGGAGCGTTCGCGCCACATGAGGTCCCTGGTCTCCGCGTAGTCGAAGAAGGCGGGAACGGGGAAAGGAAAGGCCTTCGCGCCGAATGCCCGCGTGAAGTTGCCGAGTATCTCGCCCACGTAGGGAAGGCCCGTCGTCGTGGGATTGGCCGCGCCGTTGAGCTGGACTATCGTCACGCCGGACATGCGCTTGGGCATGAGCCGCTCGGAGATCGTCGAGACGGTGGTTCCCCAGGCGATGCCCACCATCATCTTGTCCTCTATGACGTCGCCGACGAGGTTCCCCGCCACGCCGGCCACTCGTTCGAGCCGCCGGATTTCCGTAGTGGCCCCCGGCACCTGCACCACTGTGACGTCGACGTCGTAGAGGTCCTCGATGCGGCGCGAAAGGGAGTCGCGGGGCTCTTCGGGCGCGTGAAGGGAGATGCGGACCAGCCCCTCGTCGCGCGCCGAAGCGATCAGGCGCGAAACCGTCGACCGCGATATGCCGAGCTTGTTGGCTATCGCCTCCATGGTCTGTTGCTCGACGAAGTACAGGACTGCCGCTTCGTAAGCGAGATTGCGTCGTTCAGATCTTGTTGCCACACCCCCATTGTGCACGATATCTCAAAGTCAATCCAGCCAAAATAGTCGATCCTCCCGAATATGACGAGATGCATTCCACTTAAGTTACCGCTTGACTTATGCTCCAAACAGTGCAGATGCTCAACATACAGCCTCCGATTTGCACACATGGCCATTTCTTCGTTCTTTGCAGATTTCTTGAGAAGATAGGTAAAGGGTGGGTTGCATCGACAACCTACGAATCTGCATACACGTCAACGAGGAGTGAACACATGCCAAATTCCCACCTTTCAGCAGCAAGCCGCCAGCGCGCGCTGGAGTTGATGTCATCGGACGGCGTCGACGTCCTCGTCGTCGGAGGAGGCGTGACCGGAGCCGGCATCGCCTTGGACGCCGTCACCCGCGGCCTGCGCGTGGGCATCGTCGAGGCGCAGGACTGGGCTTCGGGAACGTCGTCGCGCTCCTCGAAACTCGTCCACGGCGGACTGCGCTACCTGTACCAGCTCAACTTCGCGCTCGTCGCCGAGTCTCTCCGCGAGCGAGGCCTCCTCCTGACGGAGACGGCTCCGCACCTGGTCAAGGCCCAGCCTTTCCTGTGGCCCCTGAAGATGCCGGTCATCGAGCGCATGTATTCGGCCGTCGGCGTCGGAATGTACGACACGATCGCCCAGTTCGCCCATCGCGGCTCGGTGCCGATCCAGCGCCATCACACCCGCAAGGGCTCGCTCAAGCTGGCTCCCGCGCTCAAGAAGGATTCGCTCACCGGTTCGATCGTCTACTACGACGCCAGGGTCGACGACGCGCGCCTGGTCGTCACGCTCGTCCGTTCGGCGGTGCGCCACGGCGCCCTCGCGGCCAACCGCGTGCAGGTGACCGAGATGCTCAAGGACGCGGCCGGCCGAGTCACCGCCGCCAAGCTCCTCGACCTTGAGACCAACCGCGAGTACGAGGTGCGGACGGGAGCGATTATCAACGCCACCGGCGTGTGGACGGAGAAGACCCAGTCCCTCGCCGGGACGACGGGCGGACTGAAGGTCCTCGCCTCGAAGGGCATCCACATCGTCGTGCCCAAGGAGAAGATCAATTCGAAGGTGGGAATCTTCCTGCGCACCGAAAAGTCAGTCCTCTTCATCATCCCGTGGAAGCGCTACTGGGTGATCGGCACCACGGACACCGCCTACCACGAGAATCGCCGCGAGCCCGTGGCCGACCTCGAGGACATCGACTATGTTTTGGAGCAGGCGAACTCCGTGCTCGCCAAGCCGCTGACGCACGACGACATCATCGGCACCTTCGCCGGCCTGCGCCCGCTTTTGCAGCCGGGAACGCTCGACGGCGACGAGTCGAAGTCGACTCAGGTTTCGCGCGAGCACACCGTGACGGAGGCCGCCCCGGGCCTGACCGTCATCGCCGGAGGCAAGCTGACCTCTTACCGCCAGATGGCCGAGGACGCCGTCGACTTCACGATCGGCAAGGACAAGGCCAAGCAGACCCCCTCGGTCACGAAGAAGACCCCGCTGGAGGGCGCCGCCGGATACCACTCGATGTGGAGCCGCCGCGCCGCGATCGCGCGAGAGAGCGGGCTGAGCATCGACCATGTCGAGGATCTGCTGGACCGCTACGGTTCGGACATCGACTTGCTTCTCGACATGATCGAGGAGCGTCCCGACCTCGGGAACGAGCTCAAGGGAGCCCCCGAGTACCTGCGCGCCGAGATCGCCTTCGGCGTGAGCCACGAAGGGGCCCTCCACCTCGAGGACCTTCTTGCACGGCGCACCAGGCTCACTTACGAGCACGCCGATCGCGGGCTTTCCGCAGCCGAAGAGATCGCGACCCTCGCGGGCGAGCTTCTCGGATGGGACGAGGCCAAGAAGGAAGCCGAGCTCGCCTCGTACCGCTCGCGGTGCGAAGCCGAGGCCGCCGCTCAGAAGATCGCGAGCTCGCGATCTTCTGAGCGG
>CAJPTB010000230.1 GCA_905373325.1 uncultured Ancrocorticia sp. | reverse complement strand
GCGCGACGCGACCCTCGACTTCGTCTGCGGTCAGATCCTGGGATTCGGCCTGGCCGGTCGAAGAATCCTTCGCCCGGTCGCTTCCCTGGCCGGCCTTCGTGGGCGTGTGCCCTTCGGGGTCGGTGACTTTGACGGTGTAGTGCTTGCCCGCCGGAAGGACGGGAAGGTTGGCGAACGTGTACGCCCCGTTCTTATCAGTCTTGACAGGGGCGACGGGCGTCCCGTCGACGTCGGAGACCTCCTTGCCGTCGGGCCCGACCAGTGTGAGGGTCACACCCTCGATGCCGGGTTCGCCTTCGTCTTGCAAGCCGTTCTTGTTCTCGTCGAACCAAACGAAATCGCCGACCGAGACTTTCGGAGCCGGCCCCGACGCAGCGTGCCAGGGGTCGGAGTCCTCGACGGGAGTTTGCGAGGCAACTGAAACGGCCGCGACTTTCGCATTGTCAGCGTGCGTCTTATTCGCCCCCATCGGGTCGAGCGTTCCCTGACACTCGAACGACGCCTTCCGCGGGAAGACCCACGTGCCCAAATCGATCCGGCCCTGCGCATCCGCCTTGCGGGGCGTTCCGTCGACGACGCACTGGACGTCCTTCAGCGCGGGCCCGTCGGTCGTCGTGTCGGTGACTGTGACGTTCGTCAGATCTTCGATGCCGACGTTGGTCACCGTGAATTTGACCGTCGCCCCTTGGCCGGCCGCAAGGGAAAGGCCTGGAGCGGAATCGCGGTCGCCTGCGGGAAGGTTGTTCGGCTCGAAGTCCGGTTCCCCGGAGACTTCCGGCTCGCCGGAGCCGTTCCACTGGACGCCCTCCCAGTCGCCGTCGTACTTCTCGATGTCGATGGCGGGGACGGTGACGCCGGATCCCTCACCGCCACCTTCCTCGAATTTGAGGTACTTGGCCAGCCCGAGGGTCTTCTTGCCGGTGTCATAGGAGATGTCGGCCGTGTTCGAGAGGGTCTTCTTGATCCCGACGGCGTCGTTGGCGCCGTGAACGGGCTGTCCCTTGGCGTTGGTGCGGAGTTTCATTCCGTAGATCACCTGCAACTGCTTGGACGTCAGATCGGCGGGCTTCGTCACGGTGATCTTGGGGGCGCCGCTCGCGATCCCGTCGCACGACGCCTCGATGTAAACCCCGGCGGGCGTCGCCCCGGCTTCGAACACCCCGTTCGCGACGTCGCGCGTTTGGAGGAAGGCGTAGGCGCCCTCGGCCGCCTGGCCGTTGACGCAGTAGACGAGGTCGGCGTCGGCCTTGTCGTCGATAGAGGCTGTGGTCCATTCGAGGTTGTCCAAGACGATTCCGTAGCTGATGGCCGATTCGTCCCTGTTGATGAGAACGCCTGATTCGTCAGTGGCCGTGGCCTCAGCCTGGTTCGGTATCCACCAGCCCTTTTTAGATTCCTCTTCGGGGCCGTTGGGGCCGACGAGCTTGTTGATCGTCACCTGCGTGCCGAAAATGTCGACATCCATGGTGTTCGTCGTCGAATCGAATACCAGCGCCCTTTGATTAAGCGTGGCGTTGAAATACGCTGTTCCGTTTACGTTCTGGTGTGTTTCCACATAGTCGGTGGTGAAGGTGATGACCATTCTATTCGTGCCGGAATCGAACGTTGCCCGGCCGATTTCCTCGCCCGAGGGAGCCAGGACGGCAAAGCCGGGGGCCGAACCCGCATCGATCACGTCGGGGAGCTCGACGGCGATTGTGTCGCCTCGGCTGGTGCCGTTCGGCACCGCCCATGTGAAGTTGAGCCGGACAGAGTCCCATTGCTCCCAAACGGTCGCTTCGGGCGTCACCTGTTTGATTCCGTAGACGCCGTCGTTTGGAATTTCAGCGGCCTGCACGGCGCGCGGTGCGAAAACGACGGTTGCGATGAAGGACACGACGAAAGCGAAGAGCATCGCCTTGACCTTCGAGACGGGATGCCGCGAAGGTATCTTTTTCATATTCATTTCCTGAACTCGTGATGTGAAAGTGAGCATGGAGTTCGGTAGACACGCCTCCTTTGGGGAGTTTAACGACGTGGAATGCGTTCGGTAATCAGACGAAGGTATGATTGGCGTTTGGCAATCGTACTATCGTCAAGCTGTCTCTTTTTCGCCACAAACATCATTTCTCTTTTCATAGAGGCGATTTGTTGGGCTGAGTTGGGCGAAGGGCAAGGGCGATGAGTTTCCCGGGAACGCAGACGGGAGGCGCTCGTTCAGTAAGGTCTCTCCTTCGGGAAGGCGGCGTCGCTTGGAAAAGGCGCGCAGTTCAGAAAGGACTCGCCGTTCGGGAGAAGGCGCGCAAGCTCGGGAAGGATCCGCAGTTCAGGAAAGATCCGCCGTTCGGGAGAGGGGCGCCGTTCAGAATGTGACACGTCCGGCGTCAAATCGTCGTTGTCGCGCAACCTGGCTTAGGGTTGTTCCGTGAACATACTCATACTCGGGTCGGGAGGCCGCGAGCACGCCATCGCCCGTTCTCTTCGCAGTGACGACGACGTCCTCTACATCGCCCCGGGGAACCCCGGGATGGCCCCGTTGGGAACGCTCGTCGACCTCGACGTCCTCGACGGTGCGGCCGTGGCTGCATTCGCTCGCAGCAAGGGGATCGACCTCGTCGTCGTCGGTCCGGAGGCTCCGCTGGTCGCGGGCGTGGCCGACGTCGTGCGCGAGGCGGGCATCGACGTTTTCGGCCCTTCGCGGGAAGCGGCACGCCTGGAAGGCTCGAAAGCGTTCGCCAAGGAGGTCATGGCCAGTGCGGGCGTGCCGACGGCGCGGTCGCGGCTGTGCACGAGTCTGGGAGAAGTGGAAGCTGCCCTCGACGCTTTCGGCGCGCCCCACGTAGTCAAAGACGACGGGCTGGCCGCGGGCAAGGGGGTCGTCGTGACGGATGACAGAGACGCCGCCCTCGCCCACGCCCGGGCGTGCCTGGCCAAACCCGAGGGGAAGGCGCTGGTCGAGGAATTCCTCGACGGCCCCGAGGTCTCTCTTTTCTGCCTGTGCGACGGGCGCGTCGCCCTTCCTTTGGAGCCCGCGCAGGACTACAAGCGGGCGTTCGACGGCGGCAAGGGGCCCAACACCGGCGGCATGGGATCCTACTCGCCGCTCCCGTGGGCCGACCCGGGGCTGGCCGACGCCGTCGCGGCCGAGGTCGCCCAGCCCGTCGTGGACGAAATGGCGCGGCGCGGAACGCCCTTCGTCGGCGTGCTCTACTGCGGTTTGGCGTTGACCTCCGAGGGCGTGAAAGTGGTGGAGTTCAACGTGCGTTTCGGCGACCCTGAGACGCAGTCGGTGCTGGCGCGGCTGGTCACCCCGCTCGCCGGCCTTTTGCGCGATGCGGCGAGGGGCGAGCTGGGGCCGATTCTCGGAGAGCCTGAAAGAGCGGGGGGCGAGCCTGCGGAAGGCCTCGAAGCGCTGGCGGAAAAGGGCGGAGAGCCGAGTCGAGGCGGCTCGGAGCTGAACGGAGACGAACGGGAAGCGACGGCGGAGGGCGAAGAGAAGCCCGGCAACAGGCATGGACTTCGTCGCCTCGAATGGCTTCCCGACGCCGCAGTCACCGTGGTCTTGGCGGCGCCCGGCTACCCCGGGCCGGTGCATGCGGGCGACCCCGTCGAGGGCTTGGCCGCGGCTGAAGGCGTGCCCGGCGCGCACGTCGTCCACGCGGGAACCAGGGATTTGGACGGAGCCGTCGTGTCGGCCGGAGGCCGGGTGCTGGCTTGCGTCGGAATGGGAAAGGACGTGGCCGCCGCGCGCGCCGCAGCCTACGCCGCCGTTTCGCAGATTCGGCTGAAG
>CAJPTB010000229.1 GCA_905373325.1 uncultured Ancrocorticia sp. | reverse complement strand
GCGATTGGGGCGGCGCAGGCTGCTCGGGTGGCTCGTCGGCGTCGTCGCGACGGCCGCCTTCATCGGCTCCATGGCGGGTTCTTTCGTCACTTTGACGAAGAAAAACGCCAACTACTCCGACCTCCTGTCGAAAATGTCCGGAGGCGGCGAGGCCACGTCTCAGATCGTCTCGCTCTTCTCGGTCATCGTCGGCATTCTCATCGTCTGCGAGACGGCGAATGCGATCTCTTCACTCGCCGAAACGGAGAAGAAGGGGATTCTCGACGTCGAATTGGCCAGCGGGACTTCCAGAAGAAGAGTCGTCGCGGCCCAAGCCGTCGCGGGCGCCGTGGAATCGGCGATCCTGGCGGCCGCGGGAGCAGCGACCCTCGCCGTCGCCGTCGGCCTTTCCCTCGACTGGGAGCACGGGCGCGAGATCGCCTGGAAAACCGCCACCCAATGGCCCGCGTGCGCGTGCCTCGCAGGCGTGGGATGTTTGCTTTACGCGCTTTCGAGGAAGCTGACCGCCGGAGTGTGGGCGCTGGTCGGATGGTCCTTCGCCCTGTCATGGTTCGGGAAGCTTCTGGAGCTGCCGGAGTGGGCGTCCAAGACGACGCTTCTGGGATGGTCCTTCTCCCCCTCGGACACCGAGCGCCTTCCCCAGGCCCTCGGATTGCTCGCCGTCGGGCTCGCCGCATCCGCGTTTGCGACGGCCGCCTGCCGTCGTCGCGACATCCTTGCGTCGTAGCCGCGTCCTTTGACCTCGTGGCCACGTCTGCCTCGGCATCCAAGCCCAGCCCGGCGGCCGAGCCTCGCTCCGACCGTCCGCGCTTGGCGCAGCCGCCTCGACATGCAATCGGCAACGGCCCCCTTGAGGCTGGCCGCGGTCTATCCTTGAGAGATGATCGACCACATTTCCATCAATGCAAGCAATCCCGAGGCTTCCAAGGCTTTTTACGCAGCCGCGTTGGAACCGCTCGGCTACCGCATCGTCATGGAGCACGGGCCCGTCGTCGGCATGGGCGCCCCTTCGCCGAATGCCCCCAAGGACGCGCCGATTCCTCCAGACCTGTGGATCGTGCCGGCAGAAAGCCCCACGCCCTGCCACATCGCCGTTTCGGCCTCATCGTCTGAACAGGTGGACGCCTTCCACCGTGCGGCGACGGCGGCCGGCGGCGCCGACAACGGGGAGCCGGGCGAGCGGCCGCATTATCACCCCGGCTACTATGGGGCGTTCGTCCTGGATCCCGACGGCAACAACCTGGAAGCCGTCTTCCACGGGAACTGACTCCGGGATTCTTCGAAAGCCGATTCTGAGCTTCTTCGAGAGCCGACTCTGGAAGCCGTTTGCCGGGTGACTTCGGCGGGAGATTTGCCGAAGCGCCCGGCAATTCGGCAAACGGTCAAGGCAAGCCGTTCAAGCGCTTCGAGAAATGCCGAAAGCGTCCCGAGGCAACTCGGCGATTCGACAGTCCGGCGAAGCCGCGAAACTCGTTGAGGCGGCACGGCCTCAGGAGCGCCGACAGACGGATTCCAAGAGTTCTCTGGCCGTGGCTTTGACGTCGCGCCCTTCGGACAGGGCAGAGACGGCGGCGCCGTCGACGACGGCGATCGCCAGGTCGGCCGTCAGGTCGATGCGCAAATGGGCGAGCACCCGGGCGACGGCCGCATTGAGCCGTGAGCGCCCCGTTCGATAGGCTCTCGCGACAGGCGCGAAATCGCCCGCGCTTATCAGCTGCGCGTAGTGGCCGATAAGCGCCTGGTCGCTCGGGAGAGTGGCGGACAGGATCGCCTCGACCCTCTCCGCCATGGCGACGTCCTCCGCGGCGCGGGACTCGACCCGCTCCGCCACGCGCTCGGCCCGTGAGGCCCACAAAGAAATGTTCAGGGCGCCTGCCTGGTGGAGAAGGTCCTCCAGCCCCTCGAAATAATAGGTGGTGGCCGACAGCGAGCATCCTGCGCGGCGGGCGACGGCCCGATGGCTGACTGAGGACGGGCCGCCTTCGCGCACGAGCGCCGCCGCGGCCTCCACGATCTGCCTTCTTCGGACCTCCCCCTTCAAAGTGGCGGCCCCTCCGCCGGGCGCAGCCCCGGGCTCGTCGGAAGCTCTCATGCTTTCTCGCCGCCTCCTTCCGTCTGCGTCCAAAGAGCGCCCGCAGCCGTCACGAGAACGCTGGCCATGGCCCAACGCCGCCAATCTCGTCCGGATCGGGGATGCGATGTCCAGCGCATGAACTCACGGCTCGCACGCCTCCGATCTAAGCGTCATTTTCCTCGGCCAAGCTGGCCGACTCGCGGACGATGCTTCGCGATGCGCACATTGCCCCAAGCGCGAGCACGGAAATCAACGTCAGATAAAAAGCGGGAGCGATCGCCGTGCCGGTGACCTTGATGAGCCACGTCGCGACAAGCGGCGCCGTGCCTCCCACCAGGGCGTTGGCCGAGTTGAAAGAGAGGGCGAAACCCGAATATCTGACTTCAGTCGGGAAGCTTTCGGCCAGAAACGTCGCGAGGGTTCCGTCGTTGGCCGTGAGGATGAGGGCGAACACGGTCTCAGCGGCGATGATCATGACGACGTTGCCCTGCTCCATCACCCAGAACAGCGGGATCGAGAGCACGATGAAGGCCAGGCACGCTCCGACGAGCATGCGACGCCGTCCGAACATATCCGAAATTTTTCCCATGAAGAAGATCGCGACGATGTAAACCGCAAGCGTCCCTGCCGAGATGGCCTCCGCGCTGGTCGCTGCAATCCCCAGCTGCTTCTCGAAATAGGTGGGCATGTACGTCAGAAGAAGGTAGAACGCCACGGCGTTGAGGCAGGCGACGCCAAAAGTGATCGCCACCCTCTTGCGGTGCGAGCGCAGCAGCGTCTTCAAGGGGACGCGATGCTTGCTTTTCTTCTCCGCATTCTGGGACATTTCGTTGAAGATCGGCGAATCCTCGAGGTGAATTCGAATGTAGCGCCCGACCAGCCCCAAGGGCCCGGCGAGCAGGAACGGTATCCGCCATCCCCACGAGTGCATGTCCGCCTCGTCCAGGAGGCCCCGCAACGTCATGACCGTGATGATGCCGAAGAGAAGGCCCGCGGCGGTGGAGGCGGGGACGAGCGACGTGTACAGGCCGCGCTGCTTGGGCGGAGCGTATTCGGCGAGGAACGTTCCAGCCCCCGCGTATTCGCCCGACGCCGAGAATCCCTGGATCATCCGCAAAAGAAACAGCGCCAGTGGCGCAAAGATTCCAATGGCCGCGTATCCGGGAATCACGCCGATGAGGAATGTCGATCCGGACATGATGAGGATGGACCAGGAAAGGGCCCACCGGCGCCCGTAACGGTCGCCCCACGCGCCCCAAACCACCGCGCCTATCGGGCGCAGGACGAACGAGAGGGCAAATATCGCGAAGGCGGACAGAAGCTGGGCGGTTTCGTCGCTTTTCGGGAAGAACGCGCTCCCTATGACGGCGGCCAGATACCCGTAGGAGGCGTAGTCGAACCATTCGATGAAGTTGCCGATGAAGCTCGCACCGGCCGCCTTCCTCAAAACACCGCGCTGCTCGTCGCTATGGCCTTCCGAATCCGACGTGTGCCCTGAAGCCGCGTCGGCGACTCGGACGTTGCTTGCCGACGCCGACTCGCTCGGCCCGCCGGGCCGCTTCGCCTCCCCGCGCGGCGGGGCCGGCCGCTGCGCTTTCCGCTGTCGTGACTCGTTCCCCCCGAGGGAATGCGGCATCGAACCGCTCGTATCAGCCGCCACGCGCCCACTGCTCCTTCGTAATCGAGGATTCATTCTGATTGACGAATCCATATACGC
>CAJPTB010000228.1 GCA_905373325.1 uncultured Ancrocorticia sp. | reverse complement strand
GCGATGATCATCGTCCCGATCGTCGTTCCCCGCCCGTCGTTGAGGTTGAAGGCTATTGCGCGCCACTGGGTTCCGAACTGCGTTCCCTCGATGGTTTCGAAGTCTGCGGCCTTTTTCGAAGCGAAGCTCCCGGGGTCTTTGGGCTTGCCGTAGCGCTGATACGTCTGCCGACTGAAATACTCCGGCCCCGCCACGTCCCAATCGGGCTTCTTTGCGGCGTTGTTGTCGGGAGAGGGGACGATGATCGTGTCCCCCTCCATTTTCACGTAGATGTAATAGTCCGAGAGGTTGAGATGGCCGACGTCGTCTGCGGAGCCGTTTCCCTTTATCTTCGCGATGTTGGCGAGGGTTTTGCTAGCGACGACCTGCCCGGTGGATTTGAGCTGGTCGTCCACGTTGTGGACGAGGTAGGACCTGAGCATCGATATCGTCACGAATCCCAGGGCGACGATGACCAGAGCGAGGAGCGACAGAAACGTGATGAGAAGGCGAAAGGTCAGCGTCCGCCTCTTCATGACGTGGGCGCTGCCCACGGTGCTATCCGTCATGCGCTATTTCGTGTTGCGGAGCACGTAGCCGATTCCACGCTTCGTGTGAATCAGGGGGACGATGGCCTTTGCCTCTTCGGGATCCGTGATGCCGAGGGCTTCGGCTGAGTCGATCTTGCGGCGCAGATAGGAAATGTAGGACTCGACGATCGAGACTTCGCCGTTCCAGTTGTAGTCCCACACGTGGTCGAGGATCTGCATTTTCGACACGACCCTCTCGGCGTTGATGAGCAGATAGCGCAGCAGCTTGAATTCGGTCGGAGACAGTTCGACGATCTGGCCGGCGCGCCGTACGTCGTACGTCTCCTCGTTGAGTTCGAGGTCGCCGTAGGTCAGGACGGCGGCGTCGGCGTCCGAGGGGTGCGTGCGGCGCAGTACCGCGCGGATTCGAGCCACCACTTCTTCCAGCGAAAAGGGCTTGGTGATGTAATCGTCGCCGCCCACCGTCAGGCCTTGGATTTTGTCTTTTACGTCGTCGCGTGCGGTGAGGAAGAGGACGGGAAGCTCGGCGTCGCGCTCCCGGAGTTTGCGCAGGATCGTGAATCCGTCCATGTCTGGAAGCATGACGTCCAAAACGGCGAGATCGAGATGGGCGCCGGCCTGATGGTCGAGGGCTTCTTTGCCGTCGGCCGCGGACAAAACATCGAATCCTGCGAAACGCAAGGACGCGGAGAGCAACTCTCGGATCGACGGCTCGTCGTCGACCACGAGAACGGTTGCTTCGGGAAGCTTAGAGTCGGTCATACCGTCATCTAACAACCCATTCCTGGGAATTGTCTGCAAAAGCGCCCCTGCCTGGCAGGCAATGGTTCCTGCGCAGCAGGGGCGCTGCAATGGCGGCGCGGGCGCGCTCAATGAGCGCCGTCTCGGCGTTCGCTGCGGCCGAAACCTCGGCCGGACGAAGCCGACGCCCGCCGCGATGTCAGTAGGCGTTGAAGTCGCGCGCCTCAATCTGGGCGGGGGTGTCGCCGCTCTTGAGGGCGGCGAGCCTCGCCTCGATCTCGATGTCCTGCGAATGGTCCTCGAGCTCGGCGAACTGCTGGTCCAGGGACGAGACGGCCACCTCGGCCTTGCCCTGGGCGAGCGCTTCCTGGCGGCGGATCTGGTCCTCGTAGCGGCCGAGCTCGGACGTGGGGTCGAGGACGTTGATCGAAGAGATCGCATCCTGGACGCGATTTTGGGCCTCTGCCGTCTTCGCGCGGGCAACGAGCTGGTTGCGCTTCGTCTTGAGCTCGTCAAGCTTGCTGCGCATCTGGTCGAGGCCGTTCTTGAGTTTGGCGACGACCTCTTCCTGCGAGGCGATGAGCGGCTCGGCGTCCTTTGCCTCCTTCTCGGAGGCCATCTGCTTCGAAATGGCGATCTTGGCCAGGTTGTCGAACTTCGCGGCGTCCTGCTCGTTGCCCGCCAGGCGCATCTGCTCGGCTTTGTTCGACGCGGCGAGGGCCTTCTGCCCCCACTCGCGGGATGCCTTGACGTCCTCCTGATAGTCGGCCTGGGCAAGCCGGAGGTTGCCGACGGTCACGGCCACGGCGTCCTGCGCCTCGGCGATCGAATTCGTGTAGTCGCGGACCATCTGGTCGAGCATCTTCTGAGGATTCTCGGCCCTGTCGAGCAAGGCGTTGATGTTCGCCTTGGCGAGCTGGGTGATCCGTCCCAGGATCGTCTGCTTCTCAGCCATATCTGTGCCTTTCGGTAAGGTGTTGATGAAGTTTTAGAAAGACCCGCCGTCGGAGTCGCCGAAGTCAAAGTCGAAGTCGAAGCCGCCGTCGGAGTCGCCGTCGAACAGGGAACCCAGGGAAAACCCGCCGTCGTCGGAGTCGCCGCCGAAGAAAGACCCGGTGGAGAAGCCGCCTCTGTGGCGGTCGTCGTGCCCGCCGTTGAAGAGGGACCCGAGCACCATGCCGGCGAGCATGCCTCCCATTGTGCCGCCGATTCTGCCGCCGTCGCGCGCGTCATAGTCATACCTGTGCGAATCGCGCTCGCGGAGGTCCATGACCCTGTCTTCCGCCCGGTCGGCTGCGGAAACCGCGGCCTTGTAGTAATCGTCCCTGGCGTCGGGCGATTCCGCGGAGTCGCCCTTGGCGACGTTCTCCCGGGCGGTCGCGAGAAGGGTTCTCGCCTTCTGGTCGGCGTAGCGGCCGTACCCTTCGATTTTCTCCACGCGGTCGATCGTCTGCTGGGCGATGCCCCGGTTGCGCTGGCTCGCCTCCTCTTTCCGCTTCCTGATCTCGTCGGCGTTGCGCACGTCGACGAGCGCCGCGTCGAGCGCGTCCTCGGCCGCGGCCAGCTCTGCCAGGGCCTTTATCGGGTCGACGTCGCCGTTCGAATGAGCGGCTATCGCCTTCTCGGCGTCGGCCTGCTTTGCGGCGATGGCGGGGTTGCCGGCGCCGAGGCGTTTGGCGTCGACGACGTCGGAGGAGATGGAGGCCAGAGCGGCATGCACCTTTTGGAAGGCGTCGTCGAGGGAGCCGCGCGCCTTTTTGATCTCTTCTGCCTTTGCCGCCGCGTGGCCGAGCGTCTCTTCGGCCATGCGGGCGAAGGCCACGGCCTCGTTGCGCTTTCCTTCGGAGGCGTTGTGGCGGCCCGAGGCGATCGAGCTGCGGGCGCTCGTGACGAGAGTCGCGATCTGGTCGGGGTATGTTCGCAGCGTCGCGAGCGCGGCCGGCGAGTACGTCAGGGCGAGGTTGTCGATCTCGGCCATGAGGATGTTGCGCTGCCCGTCAAGCTCGTCGGCCCTCGTTTGAAGCTCGGCCAAGTGCTGGTCGACCCGCGCCGAGAGGTTTCTCAGGTTTTGGAAGCCCTGCTCCTGCGCCGTGATCGCCTCGCGGGCCGAAGCGGTCAGCGCGAGTATCCTCTGATTCATCTCCCACTGCTGCTGAGGGGTTTCGGGAATGTCGTCGTCGAGCGCCTGGCGCACAACGAAGGCCTTCTGCATGGAATCCTGGGCGAAGGCCAGAGCCTCGGCGAACTGCTTGGTGGCCTCGACGCCGAATTCCGCGCGGGCGAATTCGAGCTCCGCGGCCGCCCCGCGCACGCCGTCGTCGGTTTCGAGGAGCTGGCGGGCGGCGCGCTTCGACAGCGAAGCGAGGTCTTCCGCGTTCCTGGCCTCGAGCTCTTTGCCTTTCTTGCGCCTGCGCCAAACGTAGACGCCGCCGGCGGCGCCGGCTCCGACGGCCGGAACGCCGATGAGGAGCGCCGCGGTGCTCCCCGACAGTCCCGACCCTTTCGATTCGCCGGCCCCCTTCGAAT
>CAJPTB010000227.1 GCA_905373325.1 uncultured Ancrocorticia sp. | reverse complement strand
CAGTGGTGGCGGGGATTGCACTCATCGGTTCTTTCCTCGTGTAGTTGCTGGTTTATGCGGTGTGCGGGGTTTCGCGCAACCTCTCGGCGGCCCTGAGGCGCACCGATGCGCTGCGCGGATTGGCCTGCAGCTCCGCGGCGTCGGCTTTGACGGCGCCGCGGGTAAGCAGGCGGAGATACGGGGCGCGGTCGTCGAGTTCGACGGGCAGGCCCGCCGGCGTCGAGGACGTCGCCCCTTTCGCCATCTCACGCTTGACGATCCTGTCCTCCAGCGATTGGTACGACTCGACGGCGATGCGGCCTCCAACCGCAATCGCCTCGATGGCGCGCGGGATGGCGCGCCCGAGGAGGGCGAGCTCGTCGTTGACGGCGATTCGAAGCGCCTGAAAGGTTCGTTTGCACGGGTTGCCTCCTGTGCGCCTGGCCGGCGCAGGGATCGCGTCGCGGACGATGTCGGCAAGCTGGCCGGTGCGCTCGATCGGCTCCTCGGCGCGGGCCGCGAGGATCCTGGCGGCGATGCGCGAGGCAAACCTCTCTTCGCCGTATTCACGCAGGATCCGCGTCAGCTCGGCCTTGTCAGCGGAGGCCAAAACGTCCGCGGCCGTCGGGCCGCCAGTCTTGTCCATTCGCATGTCCAAGGGGCCGTCGCCGGAGTAGGAGAACCCTCGGTCCTCGTCGTCCAGCTGGAGCGAGGAGACGCCGAGGTCCATCAGCACGGCGTCTGCCCGCCCGGCGCGCCCATACTCGGCGGCGACGTCGAACACGTCGTCGTACGTCGCACGGACGGGTACGAAACGCTTGCCGAAGGGCGCCAAGCGTTCGCCGGCCAGCTCAATGGCCTCCGGGTCCCGGTCGATGCCCACGACCGTCAGGTTGGCGAAGCGCTCCAGGAAGGCGAACGAGTGCCCTCCCATTCCGAGCGTCGCGTCGATCATCACGGGGGCCTCAGCCGTCAACGCGGGCCCGAGGAGGTTCACGCATTCCTCGAGCAGCACCGGCATGTGCAGGGCATTGCAGCCAGCGCGAGGAGGTCCGGCTTTGCTCGTCGTGTTCGACGCCATGCGAAACTCCTCTCTGTGCCTTGCGGCGTATACGGCCGCTGCAGCGGCTGCCTTTGTGCGGTCGAGTCAGACCGACCGGCGGCTTTCTTCGCCTTTCTGAAGCTGGGGAACTGCCTCAGACGAGCGAGAAAGCCCTCGGCCGGTCAGAACAGGCCAGGAATGACCTCGTCTTCGCGGTCGGCGAAGGCGGCTTCCTGCGTGTTCAGGTACTCATTCCATGCCGTCAGGTCCCAGATCTCGATCCTGCTCCCTGAGCCGATCACGGCCAGGTCGCGCTCCAATCCGGCGTACTTGCGCAGATTCGAGGGAATGGAGATCCGCCCCTGCTTGTCCGGCACTTGGTCATTCGCGCCGGAAAAGAGCACACGTTGATAATCGCGAGCCTCCTTAGAGGTGAGGGGAGCTTGATGAAGCTTCGTTTGAAACTCCTCGAACTCCTCGATGGTGAAGACGAACAGGCAATGCTCCTGTCCCCTGGTGATGACCAACCCGCGCTGGAGCTGGTCGCGGAACTTCGCGGGCAGGATCAGACGACCCTTGTCATCGAGCTTTGGCTCGTATGTGCCCAGAAACACCGCGTCCACCTCCCTCTCGACGCTGGCCACCACTTTACTCCACTTCCCCCCACAAGCAAGGGTCCCATGGGGGTGTTTTGTCGAAGAAGATCATACGCATCAAGGGAAAACCACGGTGGAGGGCAACTGTACCCATCGCCTCACATTTTTGTTGAAGCTCTCCGCCCGGAGACGGAGAACGACGCCTCAAATCGGCTGCTTTCCGGGCGTCGTCGCGCCCGTGGAGCAAAGTGGAGGCGACCCCGCGGAGCGAAGTAGAGGCGACCCCATGGAGCAAAGTGGAGCCGACCCTATGGAGCGAAGTAGAGGCGACCCCGTGGAGCAAAGTGGAGGCGACCCCGTGGAGCGAAGCGGAGGCCACCCCGTGGAGCGAAGCGGAGGCGACCCCGTGGAGCAAAGTGGAGGCGACCCCGTGGAGCGAAGCGGAGGCCACCCCGTGGAGCAAAGTGGAGGCGACCCCGTGGAGCGAAGGAGGCACGACGGAGGCGCAGCCGCGAAGGGGAGCGACCTTACCGTGCAAAACAAGACGGACCGGCCGGCGAGCGCAGAACAGGCGTGGAACAAGGCGAGGCGACGGCGTGGAGCATGGCACGGCGACGCGGTGGAGCGAAGTGGAAGGCGCATGGGAGCGCCGCAGCGGATCGCGTCGATGCGGTCCAGCATGCCGATGCCACACGAACAAGGCGGCCGCTTTGCACGCTCGACAAGACGGCAAGAGCGCGTCTAATCCGACGGGATGTCTCCAAGGCATCCCGTCTGGATGCCTTCAGTCGCAGCTTAGGCATTCAACCGTTCGGCGGTCGCCATGCCGGGGTGAATCACGGCCGGTCAACGCGAGAGGCCCGCTCGACGTCGCGGGTCTTTCGTCACCAGGCCCTTTGACGAGCCAGTCATTCCACGCTTGCGCACGCCCTAGCGGCGACGGCGCTTCTCCCACTCCTCGGCCTGCTTGGCCATGAAGTCTTGGAAACGGCTTGAGCGAGGAGCCTTTGGCCTCTTCGGCCCGGGATCGCCGTTCTCCGCCTTTTCGACGGGGAAAGACTTGACGCCGGCCGTCATGTACCACGTTCCGAGGAACATGACGACAATCCCGAGGAGCCCGACGATCTCCATCTCGGCCGAGACGCCGAGCGTGAGGACGGCAATGCCTCCAAAAACGACGAGAAGGCCAAGGACGAGATGGCGAATCGACACCTGGCGGGCAGCCGCCTTCGGCGAAGGCTTGGGCTTGAGGGTGTCGGCGAACCCGGGATCCTCGTCGGACAGCTGGGCTTCCAGCTCTTCCAACATCTTCCGTTCGTATTCGGAAAGGGCCATGGGTTCTCCTCTGTCGTCGGCGTACCCGTCAAGAATATCCCGAAGGCACGAGCGGCAAAAGTCATGTGGACCACCACGATGTCATAGTTTCTGGGGCGACGGAGTCCATTCACCTCCGGGTGAACGCGACCTTCCCCGTTCTCGCGGCTTGCTCGGTTTTACCGGTTCCCTGCGTTTCATACGCCTCCCCCGTTTTCGCGGCGCCTCTCCTTGTCAGCTTCGCGGCTCCTCTCCTTGTCAACGCCGATGAGGCTTCCCGGACCGGCGAATGACGGGCCGAACTTGTCGCGAATGCGGTCGAGCGCCGCCTCAGCCCGTTCAAGACGCGGATTCACGCCAAACGCCTGATGCATGCCCTCGTCCGCTTGACCGCCGAAGTCCCAGGCTTCGCCGTCGGAATCCGCGCCCAGAGCCAGCTGTACGCCCTCGCGCGGATCGACTGTCTGCTCGGCGCGCAGGCCCAGGAGGCGCAGCCCCTCGTCGGAGACGGCGATCGAATCGAAGAGATGTTTGGCGCCCGCGTAGAGGTCCGCCGCCAGATCGGTCGGCCTGGCGAAAGTCGTGCTGCGGGTGATGGTCGTGAAATCGGCGAAGCGGACCTTGATCGCGACCGTCCGGGCAGTCAGACGCGCGCGCCGCAGTCTGCGCGCGGTGGCATGGGCCTGAGCCAGAAGGATCTTTTCAAGCTTGCCGCGGTCGGCCACGTGTTCGAAGAAGGTCTCCTCTTTGCCGATCGACTTCTCCTCGCGAGAAGTTTGCACGGGACGCGGGTCCTGCCCCATCGCCAATCTGTACAGATGCGTTCCGTGGGCGCGGCCGAGGATCCTGGCCAGACGTTCCGGTCCCGCGTCGGCGAGCTCTCCCAC
>CAJPTB010000226.1 GCA_905373325.1 uncultured Ancrocorticia sp. | reverse complement strand
CCACCGATCCGCTGGTGGGGTGCATCCGCCCCGAGACCAGCTGGATGAGAGTCGTCTTGCCCGCGCCGTTGGGGCCCAGGACGACCCATCTCTGGCCGTCGTCGACGCTCCAATCGACCGAATCGAGGATGACGCGGCCGTCGCGTCGAACGGTCGCCTCCCGAACATCAAGCACATCGCCCATGGAACAAGTTTACCGCGAGAGGCCTAAAGTCCCGCTATGACGTCGCGGTAGAAGTCCATCGTCTTGAGGGCGATCGACTCCCATGAGAAGTGCTCCTCCACCCGCTTGCGGCCTGCTGCGCCCATTTTGCGGGCCTTCTCGGGGTCGGCGCACACGGCCTCCAAAGCCGAGGCGAGGTCGGCCTCAAACGCCTCGGGATGCACGGGCGTCCCCGTCCCGTCGTCGAGCTGTTCAATCGGGACAAGGGTTCCGGTCACCCCGTCCTCGATGCAGTCCGGGATGCCCCCCGTCTTCGTTCCGACGACGGGAAGCCCGACGGCCATCGCCTCGAGGTTGACGATTCCAAGGGGCTCGTATATTGACGGCGTGACGAAGGCCGTCGAGCACGACAAGAGCTGGATGATCTTGCCGCGGCTGAGAAAGTCCGAGATCCACACGACGCCTGTGCGCCTGCTTCGGAGGTCCTCGACGAGGGCCTCCGTTTCGGCGGCGATTTCCGGGGTGTCCGGCGCCCCGGCGCACAGCACCACCTGGATCCCCGCCGGAAGTTTGGCGATCGCACGCAGCAGGCCGGGAACCCCCTTCTGCCGGGTGATCCTTCCGACGAACATGACCGTGGGTTTGTCGGGGTCAAGTCCGTAGGAGGCGAAGCACTCCCTGGCCGCCGCTGTTTCCTCGTCGGTCTTCGGGGCGTTCCAGCCCGACAGGTCGATGCCGTTGTGGATGACCCGCACCCGATCGGGGTCGATCTTCGGGTAGCAGCGAAGGATGTCGTCCTTCATGGCGAAGGAGACGGCGACGATTCCGTCGGCGGCCTCGTAGGCCGTGCGCTCGACCCAGGAGGAGACCTCGTAGCCGCCCCCCAGCTGCTCGCGCTTCCACGGGCGCAGCGGCTCCAGGGAGTGGGCCGATATGACGTGGGGAATGCCGTAAAGCATCCCTCCGATGTGGCCGGCCATGTTGGCGTACCAGGTGTGAGAGTGGAGGATGTCGGCTTCCCGCACGCGATCGGCGATCTCCAGGTCGACGCCGAGAGTCTTGATCGCGGCGTTCGCCGAAGCGAGCTCGGCCGGATAATCGTATCCGTACACCGTGACTCCGGCGGGCGAAACGCCCGCTTCGCGCGGCCCGTCGAAGGCGTGAACGTCGACGTCGGCATGGGCCGCCAGCACTTTGGACAATTCTTCAACGTGGACACCCGCGCCACCGTAGACGTTTGGCGGGTATTCTCGAGTCAATAGAGCGACACGCAATGTGGGGTCCTTCCTTCGGTGGTCAACGCTGACCCCTTCACTGTACCCGCTCTGTCGTCCAACGGCGGACAATTCGTGCGCTGAACCAATATATGAGATAGGTGGAACCTATGGGAGCCAAACCCCGCGTCCTCGCCATCGTCCTGGCTGGCGGAGAAGGCAAGCGCCTTATGCCCCTCACTCAGGATCGGGCCAAGCCCGCCGTGCCTTTCGGCGGCATTTACAGACTCATTGACTTTTCTTTGAGCAACATCGTCAATTCGGGATACCTGAAGATCATCGTCTTGACCCAGTACAAGTCCCATTCCCTCGACAGGCACATCGCGCGCAACTGGCGCATGTCCAATCTGTTCGAGAACTACGTCGCCCCCGTGCCCGCGCAGCAGCGGCGCGGCGACCACTGGTACCTCGGGTCGGCCGACGCCGTCTACCAGTCGCTCAACATCCTCGACGACGAGCGGCCCGACGTCGTCCTCATCACCGGGGCGGACAACATCTACCGCATGGACTTCTCGCAGATGGTCGACCAGCACGTCGAAACCGGCGCTGAGCTGACAATCGCGGGAATCCGCCAGCCGCTCGAACTGGCGTCCGCATTCGGCGTAATCGACGTCAACAAGACCGATCCGCGCCGCGTGGCCGCCTTCGTCGAAAAGCCCCAGGACACCTCGGGGCTGGGCCTGCCCGATTCGCCCAACGAGTTCCTGGCCTCCATGGGCAACTACGTCTTCAACACCGACGCCCTGTACAAGGTTCTCTCCGACGACGCCGTCGACCCCAGTTCGAAGCACGACATGGGCGGAAACATCGTTCCCTTCTTCGTCGGGCAAGACACGTGCGGAGTCTACGACTTCACCTTCAACAACGTTCCCGGCCACTCCGACCGGGACCGCGACTACTGGCGCGACGTCGGAACGATCGACGCCTACTACGAGGCGAATATGGACCTCATCTCCGTCAACCCGGTCTTCAATCTGTACAACGACAGGTGGCCGCTTCTGACGGGACATTCGAACCTCGCCCCGGCGAAGTTCGTCTACGGGCACCACGAGAGGCTGGGCCACGCTCTCGATTCAATCGTCTCCCCCGGGGTCATCGTCTCCGGAGGCGAAGTGATCGGGTCCGTCCTCTCCCCCGGCGTGCGTGTGAATTCATGGTCGACGGTGCGCGAATCCGTTCTGCTCGACGACGTCAGCGTCGGGCGCAATGCGACGGTCGTGCGCGCGATCCTCGACAAGTACGTCGTGGTCGAAGAGGGCGCGCAGGTGGGCGTCAACCACGAGCACGACCGGGCCCGAGGCTTCCACGTCTCCGAGGGCGGCATCACCGTGGTTCCCAAGGGCGCGCGCGTCAAGGCCACGCTTTACGTGCCGACGCCGGCCGAGGCGCCCGACGCGTCCGACGCGGCAGGAGCCTCCGGCTCCGCTGAGGCGTTCGAGGCCTCCGACGGCTTCGGCGGCGCAGAAGACGACGGGGCGACCACACTTGTATGAGCCCGTGCGCGAAGGAGAGTCGATCAGGTTTTCCCTCGCTTCGCCCGATCCCCTTCCCGCGGGGCTCTTAGCGCACACGAGGCATGTTTTCGGGTCGGCTTGCGCAGAGGTCGCCGAGCGCTCGCCCGCGGTTCCCGGCCTGCAGACGCTGTCGCTGTTCGGCGTCGCCGGATCCGACGCCTCCGCGTTGGAGCGGCTGAGGGACGAATTGCGCGGCCCGGCGTTGGCTTTGGGCGTCGATTGCGCGCTTACGCGCGGAAAAATGGCCGAGCGCGGGCCGCGCCTCATCGTCTCCGACGTGGACTCGACCTTCATCCGCGGCGAGGCCATCGACATGCTCGCCGACGCCGCCGGATCCGGCCCTCGGGTGGCGGCCATAACGGAGGCGGCGATGAACGGCGAGCTCGACTTTGCCGAGGCCCTCGCAGAGCGCGTCGCCACGCTGGAGGGACTGTCCCTCGATCGGGTCAAATCGATCGCGGACTGCGTCGAGCCCGTTCCCGGGGCCGAGACGCTTGTCGCGACGGCGCACGCGCGCGGATGCGCCGTCGGCCTGGTCTCCGGCGGATTCATCGAGGTGATCGGAGGGCTGGCACGCCGTCTAGGCGTCGATTGCGTGCTGGCCAACCGGCTCGAAACGAGCGGCGGCTCCCTCACCGGAAGAACGGAGGGCGAGATCGTCACCCGCGAGCGCAAGGCCGAGGCGCTTCTGCGCTGGTCCGAGGGCGGCCGGCTGCCCGGCGCCGACCTGCCCGGAGGCGCCAAATTCACAGAAGGATCCAATTCTCCAGAAGGCTCCGACTCTCCGTTGGAGGCTCGGGCCGGGGGCACAGACTTTCGTTCTCGGGGATACCCTTCGCCGCGCGAGAGGATCGACCTGTCCGAAACCGTGGATG
>CAJPTB010000225.1 GCA_905373325.1 uncultured Ancrocorticia sp. | reverse complement strand
CTGCCGAAGGCGATGGACATCGACGACGTCGCCGCGCTCATCGCCGCGGGCGGCGCAGGGGAGGGGCCGGCGCCGCTGCGCGACCGGGCGCTGCTGGAGGTCCTCTACGGAACGGGGGCCCGCATTTCTGAGGCGGTGGGGCTCAGCGTCGACGACGTCGACCTGGCGGGGGCTTCGGCGCGGCTCTTCGGCAAGGGACGCAAGGAACGGGTCGTGCCGCTCGGAGGCTACGCCGTCGAGGCCATAGACGCCTACCTCGTGCGCGCAAGGCCGTCATTGGCGAGCTCCGGCCCCGGAACGCCGTCGCTCTTCCTCAACACGCGCGGACGGCCGCTGTCTCGGCAAAGCGCGTGGGCAATCATTCAAAACGCCGCCGAACGCGCCAAACTGAGCGTGCACGTCAGCCCGCATATGCTAAGGCATTCGTTCGCCACCCATCTGCTTCAAGGGGGCGCCGACATCCGTGTAGTCCAAGAATTGCTGGGCCATTCGTCGCTATCGACGACGCAGATATACACGATGGTCAGCCGCGACACGGTACGTGAAGTTTACGCCTTAGCGCACCCGAGGGCGCTCTCTTAGGTAGGCTAAGATCGTGACCCAACGAGATGCGCTACTGCCAGCTTCCTCCGGCCAGAGTTTTCCCGACCCGGCCCCTCTCGCATCCCACGGTCCGGCTCGCATCGTCGCGATGTCGAACCAGAAGGGCGGGGTGGGAAAGACGACCACGACGATCAACTTGGCCGCCGCGCTCGCAGCATACGGACGCAAAGTCCTCATCGTCGACTTCGACCCCCAGGGGGCGGCCAGCGCAGGCTTGGGCGTCAACGCCCGCGCCCTCGACCGCACGATATACAACGAGCTCATCGCAGCCAAGCCGAACATCCGCGAGATCATCGTGGAGACGAGCGTGGAGAATCTCGACATCGCCCCGGCCAACATCGACCTCTCCGCGGCTGAGATCGTGCTCATCAACGAAGTGGCGCGAGAGCAGGCCCTCACGCGCGTGCTCAGGCCGGTGCTCGACGACTACGACCTCATCGTCATCGACTGCCAGCCCTCCCTCGGCCTCCTGACCGTCAACGCCCTGACGGCGGCGCACGGGGTCATCATCCCCCTGGAGGCGGAGTATTTCGCCATGCGCGGCGTCGCGCTGCTCATCGAGCAGATCGAGAGGGTCCAGGACCGCCTCAACCCGCGCCTCGAGCTCGACGGAGTGCTGCTGACAATGGTCGATGCGCGCACCCTCCACTCGCGCGAGGTCGTCAAATCCGTGCGCGAGGGCTTCGGCGAAAGCGTCTTCACGACGTACATCTCGCGCACCGTCAAATTCCCCGACGCATCGATCGCGGCCGTGCCCATCACGGAGTACGCCCCGTCCCACCCGGGGGCGGCCGCCTACAGGCAGCTCGCGAGGGAGCTCATCGCCCGGGGCCGGTGCGCCTAGCCGGCGGCGTCGCGGACGCCGCGCCGTCCGACGCCGCCAAAATCGGCGAAGACGGAGAATTCGCCGTCGAGCTCGACGTCTTCTCCGGCCCCTTTTCCGTCTTGCTTTCCCTCATTGCGCGCAAGCGCCTGGACGTCACAGAGGTGGCTCTGGCCGAGGTCACCGACGAATTCATCGCCTTCGTCCGCTCGCGCCCGGAGCTCGACCTCTCGCGGGTCTCCGAGTTCCTCGTCGTCGCGGCGACGCTGCTCGAGATGAAGGCCGCGCGCCTGCTGCCCCGCGACAGCCAGGAGGAAGAGGACCTGGAGCTCCTCGAACGGCGCGACCTCCTTTTCGCCAAGCTGCTGCAATACCGTGCTTTCAAGGAGGTCGCGAGGGACATCGCCTCGACGCTCGCCGAACAGGCCCTCTGCGTTCCGCGCTCGGTTCCCCTGGAAGAGCGCTACGCGCAGGCGGTTCCGGCCGTGACCGTTTCGATCGGGCTGGCGGACTTCGCGGCCCTCGCGGCGGCGGCGTTTGTGCGCGAGCATCGCGAGCCCGAGGTCTCCGTCGAGCACCTGCACGCCGCGCCCGTCCCCGTCGCCTCGCAGGTCGAGTACATTGCCTCGCGGCTGGCTGCGGGGGAGCGGCTCGCCTTTGCGGACCTGTGCGCCGACGCCGCAGACATGCCCACCGTGGTCTCGCGATTCCTCGCCGTCCTGGAGCTGCTGCGGGCAGGCCGGATCGACGTCGAACAGTCCGAGGCACTCGGCGCGCTCGTCCTCGTCGCCGTCGATCCGCCAGGGCCCGAGGCGAGCGCCCGAAGGCCGGGGGAGGCCGGCGATTCAGAAGAGTCGCAAGAATCCCGGGACTTCGGCGATGTCGGCGCCCCCCGAGATCTTCGAGAGGCCCGAGAACCCGAAGACTCCGGAGGGGCGCATGGATAGGCGGGCAGACGAGGACGTGCTCGGAGCCCTCGAAGCGCTTCTGCTCGTGGCGAGGGAGCCCGTTCCGCTGGCAACGCTGGCCGAGGCTGTCGGCGCGAGCGAAGCCGAAACCGACGCCATGCTTCGCGCGATCGCCGCGGACTATCGAGGAGAGGGCGGAGCGCGCATGCGCGGATTTTGCCTGAGGGAGGCGGGCGGAGGATGGAGGCTCTACACGAACCCGCGCTTCGCCGACGTCGTCTCCGCCCACGTCGCGGCGGAGAACTCGGGGCGGCTTTCGGCCGCGGCCTTGGAGACCCTCGCGGTGATCGCCTACAGACAGCCCGTCACCCGCGCGCAGATTGCGGCGATCAGAGGTGTTAGTGTTGACTCGGTCGTCCGCACGCTCGTGACGCGCGGACTTGTGACCGAGGCGGGAGCCACCGCCGCCTCGGGCGCCGCGCTCTACGGCACCACCGAGTACTTCCTCGAGGTCATGGGGATGAACTCATTGGCCGAACTCGCGCCTCTGGCGCCCTATCTGCCCGAGGCGTACGACCTACAGGAAGAGGACATGCAATGACAGACCCACACGTTCCCACGGGGGAGCGGCTCCAGAAAGTTCTGGCCCGCAACGGCGTGGGAAGCCGTCGCGCCTGCGAAGGCCTCATAGCCCAGGGCAGGGTGAGCGTCGACGGGCACGTCGTGCGCGAGCTCGGCACGCGCGTGGATCCTGTCGCCTCCGTCATCCACGTAGACGGCATCAGGGTTCAGACCGATTCCTCGCTCCTGACCCTCGCGCTCTACAAGCCGCCGGGGGTCGTCTCGACGATGTACGACGACATGGGCAGGCCCGGGCTCGCCCAGTACGTCGAGGATCGGCCCGAGCGGCTCTACCACGTCGGCCGGCTCGATCAGGACACCGAGGGGCTCATTCTCCTGTCGAATGACGGCGAGTTGACGCACCGCCTCACCCATCCGAAGTACGAGGTGCCGAAAACCTACATCGCCCGCGTCGAAGGCTCCGTCACCCGCGGGCTGGGGAGAGTCCTCGAGCGCGGAATCACCCTGGAGGACGGCCCCGCCCACGTCGACCGATTCGTTTTGCGCGAGTCGGCCCCCCGGAACTCGATCGTCGAAATCACCCTCCATTCGGGCCGCAACCGCATCGTGCGCAGGATGATGGCGGAAGTCGGCCATCCGGTCATGGAACTCGTGCGCATGAAGTTCGGAACGGTCGTCGTCGGCCATCTCAAGCCCGGCAAAACCCGCGTCGTCGCCGGAAGCGAGCTTGGCGCGCTCATGAAACTGGTCGATCTGTGAACCCAGTCAGGATCGTCGGCTCAGGCCTGCTCGGCGCGTCGCTGGGCCTGCGCCTGCGCCAACTCGGCGTCGAGGTTCAGCTCGAAGACACGTCCCCGGCCGCTTTGGCGCTTGCGCGCGACCTGGGCGCCGGGCAGATCGCCGCGGAGGATTCCGAGGAGCCCGAGCTCGTGGTGGTCGCCACCCCGCCCGACGTCGCCGCCGA
>CAJPTB010000224.1 GCA_905373325.1 uncultured Ancrocorticia sp. | reverse complement strand
TCATCGCAGGCCTTGTCGGCTTCCTTCTCGGGCGAAACATGAGGCAAGCCTATCAGCGGCCGGTCCGTGCGGAGCGGCCGGGGCGATTCGGTCGTCTGTCCATTCCCGCGCCGCATATTTGCGCCGCGGCCGGCCCCAGGTTCCCTCGCCGCTGTTGGACATCCGCGCCCGCATGGCACGCCCGATCCACGGCCGGCCGTCCAAGCCCGCGCCTCGGCTAGTCGTCCATTTCCGCGCTGCGATGCCGCCGCGCATTGACCACCCTCTTGGCGATGTTCTCCACGGGACTGATGCGGCCGCGGCGCTGGGCGAGATTCGCCGTTCCCGACCGGGCTTCCCGCGTATGCTTGCGCGGGCGGTTGCGGGGCAAGGAAAGAGTGCGCAAATCGAGCCTGTGAAGCACCTGTTCAACAGTGCCGACGTCGACCGTGGGATCGCTGCGGGCCTCGAGGATCTCGGCTCGCGCAGCCTCCAAAGCGACGGACTGCGCGCCGATCACCAGGTTTCTGATCTCGGAGGCGGAGCGAATCGCGGTGTCGGTCAGTTCGCTTCCTCCCACATGGTCCCACTGCTGGTCGGATTCGAGGCGGATCTTGATGCGATCGGCCCATTCGCGCAATTCCTCGCGTTGGGAGATCGGGAGGTCCTGGTTCTCGAAGTAGTGCTCGAGGGCGTTGTATGCCGCATGCTGCGCACGATCGGCGAGTTCCGCGGTCTCCTCCTTGAGGCTGCTCTCGTCCTCGGCCAGATCGAGCGCCCGAATGAGCCACGGCAAGAGAAGGCCCGCGGGAACCAGGGTGACAAACAGCACGACGGCGCCCACCACAACCGCGAAACTCCTGAACTCGCGATTCGACGGGCCTCCCCACTCCGGCAGCGAAAGCGCAAGCGCCAGCGTCGCGAGCCCGCGCATCCCACACCATGTGAGCACCAGGCAGTCGCGCCAGTTTCTCGGCACCCCTCCCCCGGCGCCGACGCGAGCGACCCACCGCAACACCCCCATGGCCAGAAAACGAACGAGGATCACCAAGCCGACGACGACGAAAGCCAATGGAAGGTAGCCCGCGATGGCATCCCACCCTTCGTCGGAGACGACTTGCCTCAGCTCGGATCCCACCAAGCCGAAAGCGACGCCCGTGACCAAAAGATCGACGACCTCCCAGAAGGAGGAGGTGAGAATGCGGTCGCGCGAAGCCTCGGCGACCTCGCGTCTGTTGATCTCCAGAGCGGTGACGACCACGGCGATGACTCCGGAGGCGTGCACTTCCTCAGCCGCGAGATAGGCAATGAACGGGGCGACCATTGTGACCGCGCCAGTCGCCGCGACGTTGTGGATTCCGCGGTTTGCAATGCTGACGATCCACCCGAGAAGGAAGCCGACAAGGCCTGCGATGACGACGCCTGCCAAGAAACGGCCGAGTGCCGTGCTCAGACGGCCGTCGCCTTCGACGGCGTTCACCGCCGTCGTGAACAGAACGATCGCGACGGCGTCATTGAACAGGCTCTCGGTTTGGAGGGTGCGCATGATGCCGCGGGGAACCTTCGCGGGCTCCGCGACGGCCTCGACGGCTACCGGGTCGGGGGGAGAGACCATGGCGCCCAAGGCGAGCGCGAGCGGGAGGGTTGCGGCAGGGAACAGCCACATGACCATCCCAGCCACAGCGCAAGCGGTCACAGCTGTGAGGAAGACAGCCAGAATGAGGAGGGTCCGCCAGCGGCGGACGAACACCGACCACGAAGCCCGACGCGCCACAGCGAAGAGCAGGGGCGGGAGGAAAAGCGGAAGGATGATCTCCGGGTCCATCGTGAAGACGGGAATCGGAGGCACGAACGAGAGGCCCGCAACGAAAATCAACAACAGCACAGGATACGGAAGGCGGGTCAGCTCCCCGATCCACACCGCGACGATAGTCACGAGGACGAGAGACAGAATCATCACCAGAGTCGGCATCCGCTTCCTTCCCCTAGACGCAGCGAGAGCAAATACAACGAGTGACGGAACCGTCAACTCAGCTTTCTTTCATTATCCCTGAATCCTTTGAACAGTTCCTAGGAGCCGCGCCACGTCGCAGCGGATCGGTCTCAGCGCTCCGCTCGCGGTGGCGGCGCAGCGCATTGGGGCGCACTAGACTAGGGGCGTTGCCACAACCGGCAACCCCGTTACGAGAGGAAATCCATGGACGTCACTCTGCCATCGGTCGCCGGCGCTTTCGGGGAGCCGCCCGAACTGACCTTCCCTGACTCCGAGGCCCCGCACGGTCTCCACGTCAGAGTCCTCGAGGAGGGAAGCGGCCCCGCAATTCAGAAAGGCCATCAGATCGAGGTGAATTATCTGGGCCAAATCTGGAATGGCCGCGTTTTCGATTCGTCGTTCCGCCGCGGCGAGACGACATCGTTCCCGATCGGCGTCGGCATGGTCATCGAAGGCTGGGACCAGACGCTCGTGGGCAAGAACGTCGGCTCGCGCCTCCTCGTCTCGATTCCGCCGGAGAAAGGCTACGGCTCCAGAGGCAACCCCAGGGCTGGAATCTGGGGAACGGACACTTTGGTCTTCGTCGTCGACCTCGTTTCGACCCGCTGAATTTCGGCCACTGGGCTTCGGCCGGCTGAACGTCGCCTGTCGCATCAGCCCCAATCTGCCAAACGCTCCTTTCGGGGCAGTGCCTGTGCGCGAAACGCGAAACGGCGCGCCGCAACGTCAAACGTGCCGCAGCCGTCAAGCACACCGCCACGTCAGACGCGCCGCAGAGTCAAATATGAATCAGAGTGAAAAGTGGGGGCAGGCTCAAGGGCCTGCCCCCACTTTGTCGATCGTCTGGCTTTGGTCTGCCTGACTCTAGTTGTCGTTTGCCAGAATCGCCAGAACTCGAAGAACCTCGATGTAAATCCAGATCACCGTGACCGTGATGGAGAAACCGACGGTCCAAGCGAACTTCTTGGGCGCCCCGTTCTCCACGGCGTAACGGACGTCCTCCAGATCGCCGATGAGGAAGTAGGCCGCGACGACGATGAGAATGACGCCGAGGATGAGGCCCAGAGGAACGCCGCCAAGGTTCAGCGCCGTGTCCATGCCAAAGAATCTGTCAGACAGGACTGTGTTCGCGAGCACAAGGTTGACCAGGCTGTAAATGATGGCTGCGACGAGCACGACCATGACGAACTTACGGCCTTTCGGCGTGGTTCGCACGGCTCCGCTCAAGAACAGGCCCGCCGCGACGGCGACGACGACAAGCGTTCCCAGAATCGCCTGAAGCGCGATGCCCGGGTAGTAATGGTTGAGAACGCCGGTAATGGCGCCGAGGGCGACTCCCTCGAGAGCCGCGTAGCCGATCGCGACGCCGGGGTTCACCATGGGGCGGAATGCGGCGAAGAACGAGAGGCCCAAAGCGAGAAGCGAGGTCGAAATGGCGACCGCGTTGACCGCTTTGGCGGGAATGAAAAAGGCTGACAAGACGGCGGCGATCGTCGTGACGCCAATCAAAAACAGCGTCTTGATCATCGCGTCGTCGTACGTCATCGTATTCGGGCCGGCGGCCGACGTCTGGAATGCACCGCGGGAATCTCCCGCACCGAACTGCTGCTGCGTGTAGGCCTGGGCGGCCGAAGCCTGGTCGAAGAACTGGCTGTTGGCCTGCTGGTTGTAAACCGGCTGGCCGTACTGGTCGTATTGGATCTGCTGACCGTACTGGGCCTGCTGCCCGTAAGCCGAGTTGCCGCCGAAGTTCGGCGTCGTCGGCTCCCGGAAGTACGGGTTCCGGTTCATCACGGGATTGTGAGCCACTGTTTCCTCCTTTAGGGGCAAGCAAACGCTTGTCACTTTCTCTATTAGTTTACCGGACGCGGAGGATCGAACCAGACACTGTGGCTCCACTCTCAGCGCAATCGCCGGGCAGTTCTGCCCCGTCCCCGGCCTCGCTCGCGCTCGCGCACGTCTCGCCCCGATTGCATACGCCCCGGGAGCCGAC
>CAJPTB010000223.1 GCA_905373325.1 uncultured Ancrocorticia sp. | reverse complement strand
GAGTTGAACGTCTCTCTCGAGAAGGCAGGACGAGTGGCCGATTTCCTCGAGCTCGGCGAGCTCATGTGCATCGACGCTCTCCACCGCGAGGAATCCTGTGGAGGCCATTTCCGGGTCGAATCGCAGACTCCGGAAGGGGAGGCCCTTCGCCACGACGACAAGTACGCCTATGTCGCGGCTTGGGAGTTCACCGGCGACGGCAACCCGCCGATCCTCCACAAGGAAGACCTCAACTACGAATTCGTCCACATGAAGCAGCGGAGTTACAAGTGAGAATCAACCTGGAGTACTGGCGTCAGAACGGCCCGTCCGATTCGGGCCACTTCGAGACGCACACGCTTGACAACGTGGACGAGCACGCCTCGTTCCTGGAGATGCTCGACGTCCTCAACGAAGAGCTTTTCGACGAAGGCAAGGAGCCTCTCGCTTTCGATTCGGACTGCCGCGAGGGAATCTGCGGCCAGTGCGGCATCGTCGTCAACGGCGACCCGCACGGGCCCAAGCGGACCACGACGTGCCAACTGCACATGCGCACGTTTGCGGACGGCGACACGATCACCCTCGAGCCTTGGCGTTCGAAGGGCTTCCCGGTCATCAAGGACCTTGTCGTGGATCGCTCGGCCTTCGATCGCATCGTCCAGGCCGGGGGCTACATCTCGGTCAACACCGGGGCCGCCCCCGAGGCGCATTCGCAGCTCGTCCCGAAGGGCAACGCCGACCGCTCCTTCGAGGCCGCCGCCTGCATCGGCTGCGGCGCCTGCGTGGCGGCCTGCCCCAACGGCTCGGCCATGCTCTTCACCTCGGCGAAGGTCGTTCATTTGGGTCTCCTCCCGCAGGGGCAGCCCGAGCGCCGCGACAGGGTGGTCAACATGCTGGCCCAGCAGGACGACGAGGGATTCGGCGGCTGCACGAACGTCGGCGCATGCGCCAGCGTGTGCCCCAAGGAGATCCCCCTCGAGCTCATCTCCCTGCTCAACCGTGACCTCATCAAGTCCTACGGGCACAAGGCCCGCCAGAGGTAGAGAAGACGCACGCGGCCGGATCCTTCCGTCCGCGGCGAAAAGGGCGGGGCTTTCAAGGTCCCGCCCTTTTCAGTCTGCGCTGTGAGCAGTCTGCGTTGCACGCCGCCCGGCGCTCCCTCAGCCGGGGCCTTTGCTCCTTTCGAGCAGAATGGCGTCCAAGTCCCCAGCAGTCCTCAGTCGTTCAGCGGCAGGAGCCCCCGCTCAGAAAAGACGCGTTTGGCTGCAAACATTGCGTTCAGAGATCGGGGAAATCCGCAGTAGACGGATGCGTGGAGAATGGCTTCGACGATTTCCTTCGGCGAAAGGCCCACGTTGAGCGCGGCGCCGACGTGCACCTCAAGCTGCGGCTCGCATCCCCCGAGGGCCGTGAGCATGCCGAGCGTGACGAGCTGCCGGTCCCTCGGGCGAAGCTCCTCGCGAGAGTAGACGTCGCCGAATCCCCAGGCGACGATGTGGTACCCGAGTTCGGGGCAGACGTCGTGCAGTGAATCGAGCACCCGTGCGCCGGCCTCGCCGTCGACCCGGTTGAGCATTCGCATGCCCGCGGCGAAGCGTTCATCGCCCGGGGTCCGATTCTTGTCGGTCTTCTCGTCCATCGTTTTCCTTTCCATGAATATGCGGGATATGCGTCTGCCCGGAGCCTTCGGCGTCGTCGATCCATTGTCGATAAAGCGAGATTTTGGCGTCCAAGGCGTCCGCGTGCGTGGAAAGCTCGGCTATGCGGGAACGGACGTCGGCTTCGTAATCGCAAAGAAGATCCAGACGTTCGCGGAGCGTCGAGGACCCCGCTTTGCGCAGCTTCGCATACCGGCGCATGAGCCCTATCGGCATGTTCGTGGCGCGCAGACGCTGGAGGAACCGTATCCAGGAGACGTCTTGGGCGTCGTAAAGCCGCCTTCCGGCCCCGTCGCGCGCAACCGCGACGAGGCCCTCGCGTTCGTAGTACCTGAGGGTCGACGCCGAAAGGCCCGTTTCTCGAGCGACTTGGCCTATGCGCATCCTTTCCATGGAAGGGAGCTTACGAGTTGAAGCGCACTTGAAGTCAAGAAACGCTCGGTCAGTTCTCGCAGCGCCGGTGCGAATCCGTCTCTGAGACGAGCTCGCGGTAGGCGGTTTCGACGCTCATGATGGACGGGGCGAATCCAATGCCCTTCTCGCCCTTGATGAGGTGAAGCCGGTTCGACCTGCGGCGCCCGCTTGGGGAGATGACGAACGCGTCTTCGTAGGGGTTGATGTTCCAGTCGTCCACCGTGCCCACCCACGCGTCCGGGTTTTCGCGCAGCTTCCAGCTCGCGAATGCTTTGAAGACTTCCGCCTCGGAGAGGGCTGGGGCTCCCGCGGGGGACGAGACGCGGACTTCCGGCTTGCACACGCGGTCTTCAGACTTCGAAGCGTCGTGGCTTTCCCTGTTCGAAGGGAAGCGAGGCTGCATGGAGGAGGTCGCCTGCCCTCTTCTGCGACGTCGGGCTGGCGAGTTGTCATCGCTGGTCATGATGGGTTCCTTTCAGTGGTGCGAATTGTGGGGCTTCGTAAACGTCATTGCGGCCGCCGGGGACGCGTCCGCCTCGTGCGGCGAACGGATGACGGATCGCGCCAGTCGACCGCAGCTTGATCAGCGGATGCGGTCCTTGGGAGTCGCGCAGGATGAAGATGTGAAGGAAAGGCACGTTCACATTCGTTCTCCGTTCCTTTGTCGCCGGTTCTTCGTTTCGATTTGCTGTTACGCCGATGCGATGCGGGACGCGTGGAGGGATGGTGGCCCGGGTTTCATAAACGGCGTGGGTTCGTCGGTAGGAACTTGTTTACACAGTACCCAATCTGACGGGCAAATGAGAGCCAAATTCCGGGGGAGGGGACTCCAACGTAGCCATCTTTCGGAGATAAGCCCGTCATTCCGGGGAAAACGCGGCTGGGCCGATGTCTCCGATTTGTCCGCCGAGACGGCGCCGAGGGGGTGAATGTTCAAGCTGGAGGTTGGAGGGGCTGAACGCGCTTAGGCTGGAGTTTAGGGTTTAACGCTCAGGCTTGGAGTTCGAGGTTTAACGCTCAGGCTGGAGTTGGGGGCTGAACGCTCAGGCTGGCGTTGGGGAGGGTTGAGGCCGCCGGGGCAGTCTGAGGTTTGACGTCGTCGCGACGGACGGGGTGAGGCAGGCCTGGAAACACTGCGACGGAGACGATGCGGACGGGCAAGCCAAGCCGGAGCGGAAGGTCTGGCCCGCGGGCGCAGCCCCAGGGAAGACCGAGGAGCTTTCAGGCACTAGGATGCTGCATGGGGGCGTTGCGTCCCGCTTCGCTGCGCGCCTTGGACGATTCGCGCGCCCAGCCGCACGCGATCGAGAGCGTGGAAACGGCGGTGCGGCGTCGTCCCCTTCACGTGGGCGGCCGTCGGCCGCGCTTTCCGTCAGAAAGGAATGTGTTAATGGAACTTCCCGAGTCTTCCAGCGGCCTAGAAGGCATTCAATCTCGGTTGGACGAGCAGCTCGCCGAGGCGCAGAGAAATATGCAGCGCGCCGAGGCCTTCGCAGCGCAGGCGCAGGATTTGACGGCGTTTGCGCGCAGCGAGGGCGGCGAAGTGAGCGTCGAAGTCGACGGGGGAGGCGTGCCTCTCGACGTGAAAGTGACGGCCAAAGCCTTCTCTCTGGCGCCGGAGGCGCTTTCGCAGCTCATCCTCGACGTCGTTCGCCAGGCGCATCGCGAAGCCGTCCAAAAGTACGAAGATCTGGCGCGTTCGGTCTTCGGAGACTCGGCGACGACGGAGCAACTCGTCGCCCAGGCCCGTCAGCGCCTCAAGGCTTACGTCCGTGACGAAGGGGAAAGCCGATTCGGCGATCGCGAGACTGGACTCCCTGAATCCGGCCGCGTCGAAGCCGGGACCCGCGAAGCCGACGCCTCAGACGGCCATACCGAATCTCCCGCAAGCTGAGCGGTGCGCCCCGCGGACGGGACGG
>CAJPTB010000222.1 GCA_905373325.1 uncultured Ancrocorticia sp. | reverse complement strand
CTTCCTCCTCGTCGGCATCGCCGTGATCGTGGCACTGCGCGAGTGGTTTGGCCTCTCCGGCGCGCTCGGCGGGCTCATCCACCATCTCACCGCGGGCGTCGTCGGAGTGTTGTCCGTCGTCGTCCCGGTTCTTCTCATCGCCGCGGCCGTCAAGTTTTTCCGCGCCTCGACTCGGGAGACCAACCGGCGATTCGCCATCGGCATGGGGATGCTCGTGTTCGGCGTCGCCGGGCTGGCTCACATCGCCGTCGATCCGATCAATCCTTTCGAGGATTTCTCCGGCGTCGAGGGCGCGGGCGGCCTCATCGGCCTAGCGGCCGGAGGCGCCCTCGGCAAGCTTCTCTCGCCTTACGGGGCTGTCCCGCTTCTTCTTCTGCTCATCGTCTTCGCCGTTTTGTACATGACGAACACGACCGTCCGGGAGCTTTACGGAATGATAAGGGAGCGCCTGAGGGGCGAGCCCGACGACGAAGAGGACGCCCCCGCCAATCGCGGCGTCTCGGCGTCGGTGCCCTACGAGCAGGCGGCGGCCGTCGAAGAGTCGCCCAAGCCCTCGAGGCTCTTCTCGCGGAAGAAGAAGGCCGACGACGGCCAGGTTCCTCCCACGGAGGTTCTGCCCGGCGGCGACGCGACGGAGGTCCTTCCCGCCGCAGGCCGCGGCAAGGCCAAAGCAAAGGGCGGGGCAGGCGCCACGGAGGTCATCAAGCCCGTCGTCGCGAGCCCGCAAAAGCCGATCGACGGAACGGAGCCGCCCTCGCTTCCCGCCCCCGACATCTCGCTCGAACCGACTCCCGGCCAGCAGCTCACGCTCGACCCTTCCATCGTCTACCAGCTCCCGTCGCTCGGCGACCTCAAATCCGGGCCCCCCGGAAAGGAGCGCACGGAGGCCAACGAGCAGGTTGTGGCCCAGTTGACCCAGGTTTTCACCGACTTCGGCATCGACGCGCAGGTCGTCGGCTTCTCGCGCGGACCCACGGTCACCCAGTACGAAGTCGAGCTCGGCCCGGGGGTGAAGGTCGAGCGCATCACCGCGCTGTCGAACAACATCGCCTATGCCGTCGCCTCAGCAGACGTTAGAATCCTTTCGCCGATTCCGGGCAAGTCCGCCATCGGCATCGAGATTCCGAACGTCGACCGCGAAACGGTTCTGCTCGGCGACGTTCTGCGCTCCCATGTGGCCCAGAAGGCCGACCATCCGCTGACCGTGGGCGTCGGCAAGAACGTCCGCGGCCAGTTCGTCGTCGCGAACCTCGCCAAGATGCCGCACCTGCTCGTCGCCGGCGCGACGGGCGCCGGCAAATCCTCCTTCATCAACTCGATGATCACATCGGTCATGATGCGCGCCACGCCGGACCAGGTGCGCATGATCCTCGTCGATCCCAAGCGCGTTGAGCTGACGATCTACGCCGGCATCCCTCATCTCATCACGCCGATCATCACGAATCCGAAGAAAGCGGCCGAAGCCCTCGAATGGGTGGTCAAGGAGATGGACGCCCGCTACGACGACATGGCGGCCTACCATTTCAAGAACATCGTCGACTTCAACGAGGCCGTCAAAGCCGGAACCGTCCAGTCCCACGACCCCAACCGGAAGCTCGCGCCCTACCCGTATCTTCTGGTCGTGGTCGACGAGCTCGCCGACCTCATGATGGTCGCCCCGCGCGACGTCGAAGCCTCGATCCAGCGCATCACGCAGCTGGCGCGCGCCGCCGGAATCCACCTCGTGCTCGCCACGCAGCGCCCTTCGGTGGACGTCGTCACCGGCCTCATCAAGGCAAACATCCCCTCGCGCCTGGCATTCATGACCTCGGCGCTCGCGGACTCCCGGACGATCCTCGATCAGTCGGGGGCGGAAAAGCTCATCGGCCAGGGCGACGCGCTCTTTATGCCGGCGGGCGCATCGAAGCCCATCCGCCTCCAGGGCGCGTGGGTGGACGAAGAGGAGATCGAGCGGGTCGTCGACCACGTCAAGGCCCAGCTCTCGCCGCGCTACCGCGACGACTTCGAAGAGGTCCAGGAAGCCAAGAAGCAGCGGGAGGAGATCGGCGAAGACTTGGAGATCCTTCTCCAGGCGGCCGACCTCGTGGTCACGAGCCAGTTCGGTTCGACCTCTATGCTCCAACGCAAGCTGCGCATTGGGTTCGCCAAGGCCGGGCGCATGATGGACCTCCTCGAGCAGTACGAAATCGTCGGCCCGTCCGAAGGGTCGAAGGCCCGCGATGTCCTCGTTTCGCCTGAGTACCTCGACAATGCGCTCGCGATGCTGCGCGGCGAGCGGCAGAGCATCTTCGACGACGACGCCCCCGCCGAGCGGGCGGACGCCGTCGAAGGAGGGCAGCCCGACCCGGTTCTCGAGGGGCACGGCGTCTCCGAGGCCCGGAACTGGCACGACGACGAAGACGACCCCTACGGGGAAGACGGAGAGGACGCCTGGCAGCTGACGGGAAGGTGAGAAAGCGGCGGGGGGAAAGCACAGCCGGAAGGCTTTGGGCGCCGCCTCGCCGTCAGCGGGAGGGCGAAAAGGCTCCAGTGCGCCGCCGAGACGGCGCACCCGATCACTTTCTCTCGTTGCCGACCAGCCGCCCCTGAGGCTTCGGCGCCTCCGTGCGTTCGCTCTGGCTGCCCATCGCCATGACGGGGTAGACGGACTTCTCTCGCGCCTCAATCTCCGCCCGGCTGAGGGTCATGCCCTGCGGCCGCGCGCCCTTCTTGAGCTCGGCCAAGGGGAAAACCCTGAACGTCCGCTGATCCTGGGCCAGAGTGGTCCATTCGAGGCGCGTGACGCGGGGCTTTCCTCTCGCCGGGACCTCGACCGTCGCCGTCGTCATCAGCCCCGTCACCACGCCGTAGCCGTGGTTCTCGATGAGCTGGCCTGAAATGGTGTTGCCCATCGACCACACGACCGGCATTCCGCGCCCGTCCGGTCCGCCCTTGAGGGTGGTCACAGGTTCGGCCACGTGCGAATGGTTGCCGAAGACGAGGTCGATCTCCCCGGAATCTGCCAGCTCCCGGCCGATCTTCTTCTGTTCGGCGTTCCACGACCATTCCTTCCCCTTGGGAAAAGGAATTCCGTTCGTCAAGGTGGTCGCCGAAAGATGGGCGACGACGACGTCGCGCCCGCCGGAGCGCACCGTGTAGTACTGGATCTTGGAGGACTCGTCCCGCGTCCGCGCGGTGCCGGCGTGGCCGAGGCCGACCCTCTCGAAGTTGTCGATTGTCGACGAAACTCCTTTGAATCCGCGGTCCATCGAATGGTTGGTGGCGAGCGCGCAGCCGTCCCACCCCATGGCCTTGAGCGAGTCGGCGATTTGCGGCGGCGATCCGAAGGCGGGGTAATTGGACGGCTTTTCGCCCGGCGGGACGATCGGAACTTCCAGGGCGCACAGGGATAGGTCAGATCCTTCGATCCACGGCTGGATTGCCCTGAGCAGCTTCGTGTAGTCGTAGCCCTCCGCCGTCTTCGCGTGATGGTTGACAGACAGGTGCAAGAGGATGTCCCCGCCGGAGGCGATCGTAAAGCGAGTGGCCGATTGAGGCTTCTGAGCCCCCGTGGGCTTCGTCGACGTCGAACCGTCGGCCGAGCCCGAAGGCGCCGGGCGCCCCGGGGAAGAGGCGGACGGATTGGCGTT
The DNA here is from genome assembly GCA_905373325.1 of uncultured Ancrocorticia sp. Taxonomy (GTDB): domain Bacteria; phylum Actinomycetota; class Actinomycetes; order Actinomycetales; family Actinomycetaceae; genus Peptidiphaga. Next base: position 351 of record CAJPTB010000222.1, on the reverse strand, counting down.
CGGGCCCCCGGAGGCCCCGTATCCCGGCACGAAGACGAGGGCCGCGGCGGTCGCGGCGGCCGTCGCCAAACTGAGGCCGACGAACTTCCGGCCCAAAAAATTCTGCATGCGTGAAGTCATAAAGTTTCCTTTTAAAGAAATCCTATCGTGGTCGCTTCGCCGCATCGGAAAGGGATTCCGGTTAAGGGAACCTATACCCATGGAGAACCATGGTTAGCCGGAGTGAAAGCAGGCGCAGGGCGGCATCGGCCTGCATCGGCGCCCAAACCGTCAATCGGATACCCGCGGCGGCGAGAGCCCGGGTATCCTTGCTTGCGTGAGTAATAGCCACGGCGAGGACGCGGCAAAAGC
>CAJPTB010000221.1 GCA_905373325.1 uncultured Ancrocorticia sp. | reverse complement strand
GCCGCCGTCGAAGAAGGACCCCACGAACTTGCCGAGGTGAGAGCGCTTGGGGGCATGCGCGGGGTCTGGGGCGCGGATCGATCTCGGTGGCGGGGGCGGACCTTGATTGATGGCATACGCTTGGTCACTGTCGGAGTATTAAAAATACTATTCTAATGTATTTGAATCATCCATGCGACCTCCAGTGTATGTTGTTCGCTACAGAGGGGGTGTGGCTTTCTGCGTGGCGTCTCGCCCTTCGTTGCACAGCGCCTTTCCTTTGTTCTTTTGCGGCTGTTTTCCACGGTTGTGGCCTGCTCGAAACGTCCGCCGCGAACTGAAGAATCTGTTCGCGGCCTTTCTGCCATGCGAGACTGCGCGATCGATTTGCCGCGGAATGCCGGACTTCCGTTCGGACGTGAACAGACGTGCGCGACGTTGAAATGTGCACCATTTCAAGGAAAAGTCGGATTGTCCCGCGCCTTCGGCGTGCGAATCGCGCCTTACGGAGAAGATACAGTTTTTGCATGGCCCGCCGATCATTTAAGCTACTTTAGACCGCTTAAGGGCGGCGCCCTGTGAGGAGTCCGGTGGAATGTGCCTGTCCGAATGGCGGCGTCGCGCCGAATGTCCAAAAACTTGAAGGGAGTTTCGCGCATGGGACCAGGTGGGGCGGACACGCTGTCTGCGGATCCGAAGGAGCTCGCGACTGAGGCTGGCAACGCGCAAGACTGCGCCGCCAAAAGTCAGCGAATGCGGACGGAAGATACAGCCGGCAGCATCTCGGGGAAGATTTCAGGAGGCAAGGCGGCCTCGACCGTCAAAACGACGTCCGAGCATCTTTCGAACGAGCTCAAAGACATTGAGCATCAGCTGAGCGACTACTCGGACGATCTCGTGGCAACCATGAAGACGATCGAGCAAACCGATCAGAACGAGGCGGGGATGTATCAGGGCATGACCCCCTCCGGGGACGCCGGCGGCTTTGCCGAGGGAATAGGCGCCGGAGCAGGAGACGGCGGCGCAGGCGACGCCGGAGGCGGGAGCGGCGCTGCAATTGGCGGCGGTCACTCTTACGGGTCGGCCGGCGGCGCGTCTGGCGGCTCAGCTGGAGGCGGCCACTCGTATGGCTCCGCCAACGGCGGCGCCGGCCAGCTTTTCGGCTCTCCCGGCGGCGGCTCGGTTGTAGGCGGCCATTCGTACGGTTCGACCGAGAGCGGCCAGATCGTCGGCTCGCACGGCGGGCATCACTCGATGGGAGGCGCTCTGGGCGGCATCCACAATTTGATGAGCGGCGATTCCGATTCCTTTTCGTCTGGGGCTCGAGGATCTCACCCCGCGCCCATGCCCCGCGTCGAAACCTCGGGCGATCCCGCGCCCATGCCGCACGCGGAGACCTCCGGAAACGCCGCACCGATGCCGCACGTCGAAACCGAAGGCGGAAAGATCCTCCCCTCCGTCGAGCAGGGGCACAGCTACGGGGCCCAGATTTCCGGCGGCGGGAGCTCTCACGGAGGCTCCTTTGGCCCGGCGCCCATGCCGCAGGCGGAGGCCCCGGGCGATCCCGCGCCCATGCCGAATGCCGGAAACTCGGGGAATCCCGTTCCCATGCCCACGGCGGAAGGCTCGGGCAACCCCGTCTTCACGTCCCACGGAAGCGTCCATTCGGTGACAAACTCCTCCGGTTCGTTCGCCCCGACGCCGATGCCGCACGCGGCGCCTTCCGGCGACCCCGTTGCGATGCCTCACGCCGAGACACCCGGAAATCCGGCCCCAATGCCGCGAATCGAGCCTTCCGACCCGCCGGTCTTTACCCGCGGGGGAGGGGCGGACTACGGCCCGCGGATTCCCGCCGTCGGCGCCGACGCCGGCTCTTTTGCTCCATCCCCCATGCCGCACGTCGAGAATCCGGGCAACGCAGTCCCGCTTCCCGGCGCGCAGGGTTCGGACGCTCCGGCTCCCATGCCCCGCGTGCACGGCTCCGGCGGTTCGTCGTCGGCCGTGACCGCGTGAGGCTCGAATCACACAACCGTGAAGTGCGCAAACCGACAGCGCATCAGAGCTCAATTGCCGACGTTTCGGCGCTAAGAAAGGACTTTCTCCATGAAATGGAGCGACATCACCGACTGGGAAGAGTCGACCCTCGAAACCGAGTATCAACAACTGTGCATTCGAGAGAAGGAGGCGGAAAACTGGGGGCGCGAGATTCTCGAGCTCAACAAGTCGACGAGCTGGCAGGGCGACGCCCGCAAAGCGGCGGACAAGAGGGTCGAAGAGATCGACCAGGACGTCGCCCAGTTCATCGTGAATCTGCGGGCGATGAAAACCGCGACGTCCACGATGCAGCAGGGCATGGGCGCCGTGCAGGGCCTCGTGAGAGACGCGAAGGCACACGCCGAGGGCTCCGGTTTGACCATCCATTCGGACGGCACCGTGGAAGACACGAGCGGAACCGATTGGGGCGACGTGGCTCTCAGCACCGCGATGAACCCGTTGAGCTACGCGCTTCCGGGAGCGGGCGCCCTCATTTCGGCGGGGACTTCCTACGAGATGAACAAAGCCGCCAGGCAAAAGGCGGTCGACGAGTGCGCAGACCGCGTCGATAAGGCCGTCAAGAAAGCCAACGAGATAGACGAGGCGTACTCGCAAGCTCTCAGCAACATCGAAGAAGGCAAGGTCAAGCCCGAAGGCTCCCTCAAGCACACCGTGGACGGGCCCCTTCCCATGCCTCAGGACACCAGCGACACCCGCGCCGTGGCCGAATGGTGGGACTCGCTGAGCCGCGAGGAGCAGGAAAGGCTCGCCGACGAAGAACCGGATCGCATCGGCAACCTCGACGGCGTCGACGCCTGGGCTCGAGACAGGGCCAATCGCCATCGGTTGGACAGGGACTACGAGGATCTGAACAGCAGGAAAGAGTCCAACGAGAAGAAGGTCACCGCCTATCAGGCGTGGGTGGCCGGCGGTCGAGAAGGAGCTGCGCCCTGCAGCGCCGACGAGTTCTCCCGTGCGAAGAGCGAACTCGACAGGCAGGCGGAACTCGACAAGCTCAAGACTGCTCTTAATCAGGGCGCCCAATACAACGGCACGTCGCAGCTCCTTCTTTACGACCCCGTCGAACCCGGCGAGAATCAAGATCAGCTCCATGCGGCCGTGACGGTAGGCGACGTCGATAAGGCCGACAACGTTGCGGTTCACGTGGGCGGGCTGACGACGAGCGTCGACAACAACGTCATCGGCTACACCGCCGAAATGGCCAATGTGGCCGGCACGGCCGGAGGAGACACGGCCTCGGTCATGTGGTTCGGATACGATCCTCCGCAGGCGGGAGCGGGCTCGAACGGTGTCTTCACCGTGTCCGAAACCGAGCGTGCGGCCGCGGGAGGGGCCGACTTGTCCCACTTCCTCGAGGGGCTGCACGATTCGCGGCAGGGAAGTGGAGAAGGCGGCGATCCGAGAATCACCGCCCTAGGCCACTCCTACGGTTCGACGACCCTGGGATACGCACTGACGCAGGTGCGCGACGGCGTCGTCGATGCCGGAGTCTTCTACGGGCCGCCGGGAGTCCCGGCCAAGGACGTCTCCGATTTCAACGTGCCCTCGGACAGCGTCTACGTCATGAAGAACGACCAGGACATCATCGGCGCCGTGCCAAACAACGGGCCGATGGGCATGGCTCCCGGTTCCGACATGACGCAGCTCAGCGATCCCACGGAAGTGCCCGGCATTCAACACATCGAAGGGAACCACGGGATCGACCCCGGCACGGGTTTGGTCACGGGAATCCTCGGGCCCATCGCGGGCGCTGGTTACGAGGGCTACCAAGACCACGTCAACTACTTCGACAGCACCAATTACCAGGATGCAGACACGCAGAAGGAGATCCATAAGTATCTGCGTCAACAGGGGCTGCCTGAGACCGATGAGAACGTCCGGGCCGAAATCCAGCGCCGCCAGCAAGAGAACGCGACCTCCCAGCAACGAGAAGTTTCCGATATCGT
>CAJPTB010000220.1 GCA_905373325.1 uncultured Ancrocorticia sp. | reverse complement strand
GCTGAGAGGGGCGATTGCGCGGAGGGGGGCGTGAGGATTCGTGCGTGAGGGACGAGCGTGGGCCGGGGGTCTTCTTCGACCTCCGGGACCCTGGCGGCCATGGCCTTTCGCTCGTTGGTCGCCGGGGCGCCGTCCTGCTCCGACATGGCTTCAAGTTTGGCGGCGATCCGCTGCGATTCGGCTTGCAGGTTCTCCCGGGTGGTCTCCTCCCACTGGCGGGCCAGCGGCGTGATGAAGAGCGCTGGGCGCCCGAGCAGATGGCGAATGATCTCCTGGCGTCCGCGCAGGAAAAGAACCGTGGGAATGTGACTGTACTCTTTGCGAACTCGTTCTATGTACTTCTTGTAGCGCTGAGGCTCGACCGCGAGCGTTCCCATGTGTGCGTCGCGCAGGGCCAGCAAGTCGATGTCGATCGCATCGAGCTTGGCTGTGTCGCTCGACCGCGGATCGCACTTTGAGCGGACTCCCCTGACAAGCTCGGCCACTCGGCGGGCGTTGTCCTCAGGAACGCCGAGGCGCAGCAGATCCTCGTATGCGACCTCCGCGGAGGCCGCCTCGTCTTCTCCGCCGTTGCGGGTGTACGTGTCTTTCGCCTCAGTTGAGAAGACGACGCCGTGGTACCAGGCCGCCAGCCGAACGAGCTCGGGGCGGTGCATCTGCGGCGTCAGGGTCTCCACGCTCGCCGCGATGTCCATCAAGTGCTGAAGCCCGTGATAGTGCCTGTCGTCGGACGACCATCGTCGGAGAACGTCGCGACATGCTACGGCGAGCTCCTCCTTCGACAAAGGAGAGCCAGCCGCTTGGACTGCCCGCACATACGCCTGCGGCAGCCACTGCGGAATGTCGACATGCATCGAAACCTCCTGCCTTAGGCCAGCCATACTAGTCCTCTTGGCTGAAATCGCACATTCGGCGGCTGGGGAGCTCCTGAGCTTTCGCGTAGTTGGCGCTTTGAGTCCACGCAATGGGGCGAAATGCCCTAACGTAGTGATGTGAAGTTTTCGAAGAGATCGGCCTCGCCGTCGCCGCTGCGCGGAAGAGCTCTGGTGACGGGGGGAACCTCCGGGATCGGATTGGCTTTCGCCCGCGCCCTGGCCGCACGCGGATGCGACATCGCGCTCGTGGCCCGCAACGAGGCCCGACTGGAATCGGTCGCCGCCGAGCTCTCCTCGAGGGGCGTCGACGTCGTCGCGCTTTCGGCCGATCTCTCGCAAGCGGAGGGCGTGGCAAAGGTCTGCTCCTACATCGACGAGGAGCAAGTCGAGATCCTCGTCAACAACGCGGGCAAAGGCCTGCATCACCCCCTCGCCACAACGGACACGGCGCCGCTGAGGGAGGCCATCGATCTCATGGCCACCGCCGTCGTCGAGGTCGGCGCCGTCGCCGCCGCCGCCATGAAGGCCCGCGGCCACGGCGTCGTCGTCAACACGGCCTCGGTTTCGGGCCTCGTTCCCATGGGCCTGTACTCGGCGATCAAAGCCCTTGTGAAAACGTGGTCGCAGGCGCTCGCGTTGGAAATGCGACCCCACGGAGTTCAGGTTGTGACCTTCATGCCGGGGTGGGTGCGCACGGAGCACCACGCCCGCGCGGGCATCGCGACGTCGAACCTTCCCGACGCCGTCTGGCTCGACGCCGACGCCGTCGTCGAGGAGACGCTTCGAGCCGTCGACGCCGGGAAGACCTACATCACGCCTTCCCTTAAGTTCAAGGTCGCCTCGGCCCTCGCTCGATACGCCCCGCAGCGCGCCGTCGGCGCCGTGACGCAGAAGATCGTGAGGAGGCGCGACGGGTGACGGAGAGCCTTGAGCCGGTTGACCGGTATCTCGACGAGAAGAGGGCCAGAAGGCGCCATCGCGTGCGCAGGTACATGACCCGGCCCGTCATGTCGACCTACTTGAAAACCGAGGTTCTGGGGGAGGAAAACGTCAAGGGCCTGGAAGGCGCCTTCATTTTGGTGCCCAATCACTCCTCGCACTTGGACGCGCCCATGGTCTTCTCGCTTCTGCCCGACTGGATCACAGAAAAGCTCGCCACCGGCGCCGCGGCCGATTACTTCTACCGCAAACGCGGGATCTCTTCCCTCACATCCGTCTTTTTCAACACCTATCCGATCCTGCGCAAGGGCAAGCGCGAAAGCGTCGAGCACAGCAAGGCGGCGGGGATGACGGGGCGCCTGCTGCGGGCAGGCGTGCCGATTCTGGTCTTCCCCGAGGGCACGCGCTCGCGCAGCGGCAAGATCGGCCAGCCGAAGGCGGGCGCAGCGGCCCTCGCCATGCAGGTGGGGGTGCCGATCGTCCCAATCGCCATGCTCGGCGGGCACGAAGCCATGCCCGTGGGGAGGTTTCTGCCGAAGTTCCGATCGGAAGTGTGCCTGTTCATCGGCAGGCCCATGAAAGGACGCGAAGGGGAGTCTGCGGAAGCCTATATGGCCAGGGTTTTCCACGCGATTGAGCTCATGCTCGAACAGCACACGCCTCATCCCGTCGACGAGGACGGAACGTCTCCCTTCGGGGAGTTCGACGACGCCGCCTGAGGCCTGACCGCCCTCCGGCAGAGCCGGAGGACCGCCGGAACAACCGGCTCTTCCGCGTGCGCGATCGTCTGCGTGTGAGGCCGTTCGCGACCGTCTCCGCACAGAGCCGGGCCGCCAAACCGTCTTTGCCTGCGAGGTCAGCCTTTCGCCGGGCCCTTCCCGGTCGGGCCCTTCTCGGTCGGGGCTTTGTTGGCCGAGCTCGTGTTGTCTGAGCTCTTGTTGGCCGAGTTCTTGTTGGCCGAGTTCTTGTCGGGCGAGTTTTTGTCGGGCGAGTTTTTGTTGGCCGATCCTTTGCCAGCCGAGCCCTTGAACCGACCGATGCCCTTGGGCTTGGACTCCGGCTTGGACTTCTGCTCCGTCTCCGACGGAGAGGCGACGCGCGCCGCCTCCTCGGCAGCTGTGATGCCGCCCGACGCCGTTGAGGAGGCAACAGGTGGGAAGGTCAGGCGCACCGTCAGGCCGCCGCCCGGCGTCTCGCTGATCCGCGCCGTCCCGCCGTGTGCGGCCATGACAGAGGCGACGATGGCCAGGCCAAGGCCCGATCCGCCGGATGCCCGCGACCGGGAGGAGTCCGTCCTGAAGAAACGCTCGAAAAGCCGCTCCGAATCCTCAGGTTCGACGCCGGGCCCGTGGTCGCGAACCTCGACGACGGCGTCCTCTCCCTGTCTTCCCAGAGCTATCTCGACCGGGGTGCCGGCCGGCGTGTGGCTGAGAACGTTGGAGAGCAGATTGGTGACGACCTGGATGACCTTGTCTGAATCGGCGTAGATCGTGATTTCCGGCGCGGGGCCTCCGTCGAGGCCGATGACGGCGGCGGGGCGGCCTGCGTCGCGAACCCTCAGGTCCATGGCCGCATTCATGGCTATTTCGGTCAGCTGCGTGTCCTTCAGCGAAAGAGGGCGCCCCTCGTCGAGCCGGGCGAGCTGGAGAAGGTCCTCGACGAGTCCGCTCATGCGCTGAGCCTCGGATTCGATCCTGTCCATCGTGACGGGGATTTCGCAGTCCGGCACGCCGCCGATGCGATAGAGCTCGGCGTAGCCGCGAACCGTGGCCAGCGGAGTGCGCAGCTCATGCGAGGCGTCGGAGACGAACTGACGCATCTTTTTTTCGGAGCGTTCCTTGATGTCGAAGGACTGCTCGATCTGCTCGAGCATGACGTTGATGGAATCGGCGAGCTTGCCCACCTCGGAGCCCTCTTGGCCTTTGGGGACGCGGCGCGAGAGGTCGCCGTCGGCGATCGCATGGGTTGCGCTCTCGATCCCGCGAAGGGGCTTGAGCGACGAACGGATGGAAAACAGCGCCGTGAACGCGCCGACGATGACAATCGCTGCGCCCGACAATCCAATGACCCAGGCGATTCGGGCGACCGTCGCATCGACGGGGGTCAGGGGGAGCGCGATGATCATCGTCCCGATCGTCGTTCCCCGCCCGTCGTTGAGGTTGAAGGCTA
>CAJPTB010000219.1 GCA_905373325.1 uncultured Ancrocorticia sp. | reverse complement strand
GCCGACGGCTACCCCGCCCTTGCACCTACGGCCCTGCTCATGGCCCGCCAAGCCGTGCAGGATCATCTGGCTGAGAAGGACATCGCCAGCGGCGACGAAACGGCAACCCACGCCAGCGCGGCATTCTTGCAGCTGGCGGCTCTGGCCCTGCTGGCGCCGTCGGGCGTGCCCCGGCACTGGTTGTATCAGACAGGCGCGAGCGAACAGATTGCGCGCGAAACGCTCGAGGAGCTCGTCTCCCTCTCGGCCTGCACGCCCTCCGCCGACGGCCGCTATATCAGCATCCATGAGCTTCAAGGGCGCGCCTTTCGGGAAGACCTTGCGACAGATCCGTCGTTGTTCGACGCCGTCAAGCGCGCGGTCGTCAGGATGCTGGAGATCACCGACATGAAGGAGGCGGCCGCCGTCGAAGCCCAGCGTGCCAACGTTCTCGACATGGTCATCCAGCTCAACGCCGTCGCCGAACGAGACGAGGGGGGCGCGCTCCACTCTCCCCGCGAATCCTGCATCGATCTCCCAAGCGTTTTCGGACTCGTGAACAACACGATATATTGCCTCAACATGATTGACAGCCCGCAAATCGCGATCACTTTTGAAGACACCGTCAGAAAACTCGTCAGCTCGTATGGAGCCGACCATCCGGACACGTTCGCCATACGCACCAACCTCGCCTTGACCCACAGAGAAACAGGAGAAACCATGAAAGCCATCGACGCCTACGAAGCCCTTTTTGCCGAGCGGCTCAGGGCTCTCGGCCCCGACCACCCCGACACCCTCGACACGCTGGCCAATCTCGCCGAAGCGCACATGGAGACGGGAGACTTCGAGGGCGCCGTCGGCATCCTCGAAGCCCTTGCGGCCGACCAAACTCGAGTCCTCGGCCCCGACGACGCCGGCACGCTCGGCACACGCGGCAACCTTGCCGAATCCTATCTTCAGACGGGACGCACTCAGCAAGCGATCGACCTGCTCAAGGGCTTCGTCCGCGACGTCGACCGCGCCCTCGGCCCCGACCATCCTTACACTCTCACGACGCGCAACAGGCTCGCCAGGGCGTACATGGACGCGGGCAAGTTCAAGAAGGCCCGCAAAGAGCTCAACGCCTTGCTTCCCGACAGAATCCGGGTCCTCGGCCCAGACCACCCCGACACGCTGGCCGTCCGCAGCAATCTGGCCTACATCTGCAACGCCGTCGGAGAGTACGGGCAGGCTATCGAGATTCTCGGGGAGCTGATCGCCGACGAAGTCCGGGCCCTCGGCCCAGACCATTACTTGACGCTGACCGCGCGCAGCAATCTTGCGCGCGCCCACACCGTCTCGGGAAATCCCCAGAAAGCCATTGAGATACTCGAGGCCGTCTTGGACAGCCAGTTCCTCTCCCTGGGAGTTGACCACCCTGACACTCTGGATACGCGCGGCGATCTTGCCTGCGCCTACAGCGTTTTGGGGGATTATCAGAAAGCCATCGCCATGTTTCAGTCTCTTCTGGACGACCAAACCAGGATCCTCGGGCCCGACCATCCTGACACCCTTCTCACGCGGGAGAGTCTCGCCGAAGCCCTCTCAGAGGCGCAAGAGTAACGGCCGCTCTCAGGAAAGCTGGACGATAGTGCTCCATTTTCGCCTGCCACACGGTGTCCGGATTGCGGAATATGAAGCAGTTAGCGGCGGGGGAAGTTAGGATCGTGTCGTGAAGTTTACAGTTCCGTTGGCAATGAACGTATTGGGCGAGGCAACGTCGGCCGCCCTCAGCCCGGACGCGGCAACAGGCTCCAACACTCTGAGCTCAGCTTTGTCGTTGATCGATCGTGCCAAGGGCCTGTCGAAAGACGAAAAGCGTAAAACCCAGGCGATCGTGCGCCGCCTAGGCGAAGCCCTCGAGGCCCGCATGGAGCGGGCTCGGATGCCGACAGGCAGGCCTGCCTCGGGGCGGCCACATCTACCGAAGTCGTTCTCAAAAAGCTCCTGAAAAGCAAGGCGGCCCTGGTTCAGGCCGCCCGCTGCGACGCCGACATCCTTGTGGCCTACATCTATGACAACGGCGGGAGCGCAATGCGTCGGCAGGTCGACCAGAAAGCCGAAGGCCTTTTCGACGACCTGCTGACCATCGTCGCCGACGGACTGGTCGGCTTGGCCGAAACCTCGGAGAACTTCTTCCGCAACACCGTCCTCGTCGCCCTGGAAAACCGTGACAGCCTCTTGGGCGGCCAGGAGGCTGTCACGCGACTTGCCCAAGGGCACGGCCAGGACCCGTCCAAAAATAGGACGGGCCTGGAAGCGTTCCAAGACAGCAGCGTCGCCCGCACGGAGGACGCTATTTTAAAACAGGAAGAGGAACCCAACGGAACAGCAGGCGAAACATCGGAGGCAGTCGACGCGGGCGATACGGCGGCTGAAGAGCGTCTCTATGAAGTAAGCAAGAAGTTAAATGACACGGGCGGATATATCGTTCAAGGTCTCTCGCAAGAGCGGTACGATCACGACGGCAATATTCGCTTTGGCATATCTCCAACACTTGCAAAGGGCTTCATCGACCGGCGCGAGCAAGCTGAGCTCCGCGAGGCTCTGAGTGCGCTCGGGCTACGGCACTCTAACGGGCAGAAGAAAGCACTCGAGTCCGTCGACGCCGACAATGCAGGCCTTTCACCTGACAGTCTGCCGGTTGTTTTGTGTGGGATGCGGGGGGCAGGCAAGTCCCAGTTGGCCGCAGCTTATGCCCACGACTGCGAGCAAGCCGGATGGCCCCTCGTGGCGTGGATCGATGCTTCTGGCCGCGACGCGCTCGTCACAGATTTGGCCAAGCTTGCCCATACGATGGGGATCGACGACGGGAATCCTGAAGCTCTTGCTCGTGATTGCATTGCCCAGCTGAACGCGGGGCGGGGCGATCGCCTAATCGTATTCGACAACGTCGAAGACTTTGACGACCTAACCGGTTTGATTCCCCAGGGTCAAGGTTTGCGCGTCCTTGTGACATCCACAGCGATCCCAAACGCCAATGTGGGACGGATCCTCGTAGTCGGGGCATTCACACGACCCGAGTCGGTCGATTTCCTTGTCGAGCGGACCGGGCTGGACGACGCCGAGGGTGCGGACCGTTTGGCCGAGGCGCTCGGAGACCTTCCCATCGCCCTTGGCCAGGCCGCCGCAACCATAACGCTCGACGGCTACTCAACGATAGACGAGTACCTGACAGACCTACACGCGTACCGGCTTGAGGAAGTAGTCGACAGCTTCCACGGCGATGATTGTCCCGCGCTTGTGGATGCGCGTTTGCGCACGGCCTACGAATCGGTGCTTAACCTGCTGGCCGACAAGGACCGCGCCGGCGGCGAGGAGGACCTGCCCAGGGTCGGGGCGGCCTCCGTGCAGTTGGCGGCCCTGGCGCTTCTTGCCCCTTCGGGTGTGCCCCGGACTTGGCTGCATCGGATCGGCAAGAGAATGCCGATTGCCCGCCAAGCGTTGGGGGCGCTTGCGGCCCATTCCATCTGCACCCCGTCCGAGGACGGGCGCTATATCCGCATCCACAGCCTCCAGGGGCGCGTCCTGCGCGAAGACTACAACAAAGAGCCCGAGGTCTTCGACATTCTCCAACACGTCGTTGTCGACCTGTTGGAGGGCATCGACATGGACAATGCGGACACCAACGACGCCCAACGGACCGACGCCCTCGACATGGCCGACCAACTCCGAGCCATTGCAGAACAACAACAAGGACAGGCACACTATTCTCCCCACGAGGCCCGCATCGACCTGTCGAGCCTCGCCCCGGTTTTGAATTATACGATGATATCCCTTAACGCTGCGGGGCTCCCTCAAACCGCCCTGACCCTCGAAGACGCCGTCGACATGCTCACAGACGTCCTCGGCCCCGACCACCCCCGCACACTCATTGCGCGCAACAACCTCGCCCTCGCGCACCAGGAGGCGGGGAACGTCTCCACGACCATCGACATGTACCAGGCGCTGCTGCCTGATCTTGCC
>CAJPTB010000218.1 GCA_905373325.1 uncultured Ancrocorticia sp. | reverse complement strand
TCCTGTCGGCGTCGTCGTGTCCCTTGCGATCGATTCGTGGGGCGTGTTGAGGCGGCGCGAAGGCTTTGAATGGCAGGAAGGCCTCGAAGTGCGGGAAGCCTTTGGAAGACAGGAAGGCCTGGAAGGGCGGGAAGCCTTTGGAGAGCGGGAAGGCCTCGAAGGGCGGAACGCTGGACGGAACGACGAGGCGGACGACGTCCCCTCTTGACGTCTTCCCTCCGCTTTGCTTGACGTCTTCCCTCCGCTTTGCTTGACGTCTTCCCTCCGTTTTGCCCGGCATTTCGCGTCCGTTTCGATCGACGGGGAGTGTCTCGCCGCTCCGGTTCGGCGGGCATGTGGCGCCTCTCTCGGTTCAGGGCGTAACATCGTGAGGTGTACGTGCTCGCGGGCATTCCCGCGAGTGGTGTATGGTGCGAATGAGACAAACCACGCTGCCGGATCAACGAAGGGGTAGGAAGTGTCGAACGCGTTCACGGCTCTGGCGAACGGCCGGGTCTTGGCCTCAGGCGACTTCGAAGCGCCGTCGATCGACGAGTTCTTTCCCGACCCCATCCTCTTCGGCGGGACGCCTTTTGCGATCAACCGGGTGGTCCTCGTCCGGCTCATCGCCGTCGCCGTGCTCTTCCTTCTCTGTTTCCTTTACTACAAGAAGGCGAAGCTCGTGCCCGGCCGCGCTCAGGGAGCTTTCGAATCGATTCTCGATTTTTCGCGCAATCAGGTGGGCCACGAAATCCTCGGGGAGAGGGCGAAACCGTATCAGCCGCTTCTGGCCACGATTTTCATGGGTTTGCTCTTCATGAACGTCACGGGCATCATTCCCGGGCTGCAGATCGCATCGACGTCCATCATCGGCATGCCCTTGATTTTCGCGATCGTGGCCTACGTCTCCTTCCTCTACGCGGGAATCAAGGCCAACGGCGCCGGCCATTTCTTCAAGGAACAGCTTTTCCCGCCGGGCGTGCCCAAACCCATCTACCTCTTCATGACGCCGATCGAGTTGCTCTCGACCTTCGTCATCCGCCCGCTCACGCTGACCATCCGACTTCTGGCCAACATGGTCTCGGGGCACCTCCTGCTCGTCCTCTGTTTCCTGGGGACCCACTACCTCTACCTTTCGATGAGCGGGGGAATGGGGATCGCCCTAGGCTCCCTGACCCTCGCGGCAGGGGTCGTGTTCACGCTTTTCGAGGCTTTCGTGGCCGCGTTGCAGGCCTACATCTTCGCCCTGCTGGCCGCGGCCTACATCTCACTGTCCATAGAACACTGATTTATCCACCGAACAAAAGGAACTCGAAATGATCGGCAACATCGCCACCATCGGTTACGGTCTCGCGGCCCTCGGCCCCGGCATCGGCATCGGACTCATCGGCGCGAAGAATCAGGAAGCGACGGCGCGCCAGCCCGAGCTCAAGGGATACCTGCGCGTCAACATGTTCCTGTCGATCGCCTTCACCGAGGCCCTCGGTCTTCTGGGCTTCGTGGCCGGCTTCGCCTTCGGCTCCTGATCATGACGACCGCTTCCGAGCACTCCCTCATACTTCCGGCGACTGCCGACCTGGTCTGGGGAACCGTCTCGTTCGTCATCGTCGCTCTGGCGATCTTCAAGTTCGCCTGGCCCACCTTCATGCGGCTGCTCGACGAGCGCACGCAGAAGATCGACGAGGGGCTGAATCAGGCGGAGCGCGCCCGCGAGGAGGCAGCCCGCGAACGGGCCGCGCTCGCGGACGAGGTAGACGAGGCCAGGCGCGAGGCGGCGAGAATTCGCGAGACTGCTCAGAGCAACGCCGCGACGATCGTCGAGGACGCCAAGAAGAACGCCTCCGTCGAGGCGAAGAGGGTCGCGGACGCAGCTCAGCGCCAGATAGAGGCAGACGCGAAGCTCGCGAGAACCCAGCTTAGGCGCGACGTCGGATCGCTGGCCGCCGAGCTGGCCGGGCGAATCGTCGGAGAGCAGGCCCTCGATCCCAAGGTCTCTTCCGCCGTGGTCGATTCCTTCCTCGACGAGCTCGAGGCGGATGTGAGCGCCCCGGCCGGACAGCGGCCGAAGGAGAAGTAGATGCGTGCAGTCAGCCGGGAATCCTACGAGCGTGCAAAGGACCGCTGGGGTGCGCTTTTGCGGCAAAAGAGCGCGCGCGGACTCGATTTCGGCGAGGAGGCCTTCTCCGCAGCCGACGTTCTTCGCGCGTCCGGCCAGCTTGCGCGTTCGCTTGCGGATTCCAGCCGTACGGCGGAGGACCGCGCGCGTTTGGCCTCCGACGTCTTCTCCGCACGGTTTTCCGAGGAGACGTCCGAGCTCGTCGTCGGGCTCGTGCGCGATCGGTGGGCCGACGAGGCGGACATCGCCGACTCTGTCGAGCTCCTCGGCGTCCAATCGGTGCTCGCGCACTCCGATTCGGCCGGAAGGCTGGGCGAAACCGAGGGCGAACTGTATCGGGCCATGAGGCTTTTGGCCGAGGAGCGCGACCTGCGCATCGCCCTGTCCGACGACGCCGCTTCCGTGGCACGCAGGGGCGCGTTGGCCGACCGCGTGTGGAAAAAGCACGTTGGAGCGCCCGCGCTGACGCTCATCCGCCGCGCCGTGGCGCGGGCGCCGCTCCCGACGATGGCCGCTTCGCTGACCGGGTATGTCGATGCGGCGGCGGAGATCCAATCCAAGCTCGTCGCCTCTGTGACGGCGGCGAGCCCGCTCACCCGCAAACAGGAAGAACGGCTGAAGAGAATCCTCTCAGCGCGTTACGGCAAAGACGTGTCCGTTCACGTCGCGATCGACGCCGCAGCCGTGGGCGGCATTCGCATACACATAGGCGACGACGTCATCGACGCGACGCTCGCCACGCGGATCAAGGGCGTCAAGGACGCCGTCATCAAATAACCGGCGGCCACCGCCTACGTAGTTAAGGAAAGAGGAATGGCTGAACTTACCATCCAGCCCGAGGAGATCCGGGCGGCGCTCGACAACTTTGTGAGCTCCTACGAGCCCGCCAAGTCCGTGAGCGAGGAGGTCGGCCACGTCACCCTGACCGCCGACGGCATCGCCCGCGTCGAGGGGCTTCCCGGCACCATGGCCAACGAACTGCTGACCTTCGAAGACGGAACCCTCGGCCTGGCCATGAACCTGGAGGAGCGCGAGATCGGCGTCGTCGTCCTCGGCGAGTTCTCCTCGATCGAAGAGGGCCAGGAAGTGCGGCGCACCGGAGAGGTGCTCTCGGTTCCCGTCGGCGAGGGGTACCTCGGCCGCACCGTGGATCCGCTCGGACGGCCGCTCGACGGGCTCGGTGAGATCCAGGGAGTCGAGGGCCGCCGCGCCTTGGAGCTGCAGGCCCCCGGCGTCATGATGCGCAAATCTGTCCACGAGCCCCTGCAAACCGGCATCAAGGCGATCGATTCGATGATTCCGATCGGGCGCGGCCAGCGCCAGCTCATCATCGGCGACCGCCAGACGGGCAAGACGGCCCTGGCGATCGACACGATCGTCAACCAGAGGGAGAACTGGCTCTCCGGCGACCCGAAGAAGCAGGTCCGGTGCATCTACGTGGCCATCGGCCAGAAGGGCTCGACCATCGCCTCCGTCCGCGGAACGCTCGAGAAGGCCGGCGCGATGGACTACACGACCATCGTCGCCTCTCCGGCGTCCGACCCCGCGGGCTTCAAGTATCTGGCGCCGTACACCGGCTCGGCCATCGGCCAGCATTGGATGTACAACGGCAAACACGTGCTCATCGTCTTCGACGACCTTTCCAAGCAGGCTGAGGCCTATCGCGCGGTTTCGCTGCTGCTGCGCCGCCCGCCGGGGCGCGAGGCCTACCCGGGCGACGTCTTCTATCTGCATTCGCGCCTCCTCGAGCGCTGCGCGAAGCTTTCGGACGAGATGGGCGGCGGGTCGATGACGGGGCTGCCGCTCATCGAGACGAAGGCGAACGACGTCTCCGCCTACATTCCCACGAACGTCATCTCGATCACGGACGGGCAGATCTTCCTCTGGTTGACGATCGTGTCGATCGCCAGGGCCGTCTTGCCCGTCTGGCGGTC
>CAJPTB010000217.1 GCA_905373325.1 uncultured Ancrocorticia sp. | reverse complement strand
TGCCCAAGGCACTCGAATCGACGGACGTGACATTCGGATGGCCGGGATGCCAGCCGAGCTTTGCCTCTTCGGCGTCTTTCTGCGTCCACGTCGAGGGGCGGAACTTCTTGGCGAAATCAGAGAGGGTTCCCATCATGCACCTACCTTCGTATTGGTCGCGGGGGCGAACCAGGGGGATTCCTCGGTTCCTGCAAGGACTTCGGCCAGATGCATCGATCTGATGCCGGAGCCGGATCGCGCCAGGCCTCCGCCGATGTTCATCAGGCACGAATAGTCGCCTGCCACGACGATCTCGGCGCCCGTCGAGATGATGTTCGCCATCTTGTCGGAAAGCATCGCAGCCGAGACCTCGGGATTCTTCAGCGAGAAGGTCCCTCCGAAGCCGCAGCAGACGTCGGAATCGGGCAGCGGCACGTAGTCGATGCCCCGAACGGCCGCGATGAGCCGCGTGGCGGTGTCTCCGATGCGCGCCATCCGCAGGGAATGGCACGTGGTGTGATACGTGACCCTGTGAGGAAAATAGGCGTCGACGTCGACCATTCCGAGCACGTTGACGAGCAATTCGGGAAGGTCGTAGGTTTTCTTGGCGAGCGCTTCCGCGTAGACCGCGAGCTCCGGCTCGCCCTGGTCTCTCGCCACGAGCGGCGCCTGATGCCGGAGCGATCCCGTGCACGAGCCCGATGGGGCGACGATGGCGTCCCATTGCCCGTCGAGCACGGGGGTGAAGGTTTTGACATGGTTGCGAATAAGCGGCATGGCCTCGGGATAGTAACCCGTGTTGATGTGCATTTGGCCGCAGCAGCCTTGGTCTTCGGGGAAGCAGACCTCGTGTCCTAGACGTTCGAGCAAATGGACGGTCGCCTGCGCCGCCTGCGGAAACATGACGTCCGCGATGCACGTCGAAAACAGTGCGATTTTCATACGTTTGCCTTTTCTATTGAGGGGCTTGGGCCACTGTTTCGCCTGCCGTCGTAGACGGCGTCGCGTAAGCGGATCCGCGGGAATCGCGTGCGGCGATCCCGAAGCGCGGCCAAGGAAGCCCCTTGCCTACCGTGCGGATGAAACCCTGGCGTCAGTTTGTGACGAGGAACCCCAGCGTCCCGCTCGAAGCAAGCACCACGATCATGCCGAGCAGCGCGATGAAAGCGATCGAGTAGGGGGCGGCTTTGCGCAGGAGCGTCGATTCGGATCCGGGCTCCTTGATCGCCGTGGCCGCGATTGCGAGGTTCTGAGGGCTGACTATTTTTCCGATGCCACCTCCGATTTCGTTCGCTGCCAAGAGCAGCTGAGTGCTGATTCCGGCCTTCGCTCCGGCCGTCGATTGGAGATTTGCGAACAGGGCGCCGGCCGACGTCGCCGAACCGGTCACTGCGGTTCCGACCCACCCGAGGATGGGCGAGAGGAAGGCGAACGCCCCGCCCGCCGCGGCGAGCCAGGTGCCGATCGCCACCGTCTGGCCCGAGAAGTTCATGACGTACGCGAGCGCCATGACGACGGCGATGGTGAGGATGGCGAGCTTGAGGTCGACGACCGTCTTCCACAGCGTCGTCATCCCCTTGCCGAAGGAGAAGGGGTATTTTCCGCCGGAGCTGCTCTTTCCGTAGACGAAGGCGACGATCAGCCCGGTCAGCAGCAGCATCGTCCCCGGCGAGGAAAGCCAGCTGAACGTGAATTGGGTTGCCTTGACGGCCTGCCCCTTGCCGTCTATGAGCTGACCGTCGAGCCCCGGCCAGCCGAATGTCACGTCCGTCGATTCGAGTGCCTTGGGCACGTCGATTCCCGCCGTCCACAGCTTGGCGACGGCGAAAATGACGACCACGAGCCAGTAGGGCAGGAGTCCCAGGGCCACGCGCGAGCCGCTGAGTTTTTCCGAGGAGGCCTCGGACATCTGCTCCTCAGGCGTTCGGGGGCGCCACACTCGCAGAAGGAGGGTGACCGAGGCGAAGGAGAGCAGCGAGGCGAACACCGCCGTCAACTCGTAGGAAAGGAAGTTTGCGGCCAAGATGTGGCCCAGCCCCATGGTCACGCCGGCCACGAGCGCGGCGGGCCACGCCTGTTTCATTCCGCGTTTGCCGTCGAGGATGCCGAGGAGGAGCACGGGGATCCAGCACAGGAAGAGCGGGGTGATGCGGCCTTGGGTTGCGCCGACGGCGTCGGCGGAGGAGTTGCCGAGCTTTGCGGCGGTGGTTACCGGGATGGCCATCGCGCCGAAGCAGACGTTGAGGGCGTTGCCCACCATCGTCACGAGCGCCGCTTTGATCGCGGGGACGCCGAGGGCGAGAAGCATGGCGCAGGAGATCGCGACGGGCGCGCCGAAACCCGCGAGGCCTTCCATCAGGCCGCAGAAGCAGAAGCCGATGAGGAGCGCCTGGACCCGCATGTCCCCTTTGCCGACGGCGGCGAATACCCGCCTGACGTCTTCCGAGCGGCCCGTTTTCTCCGTCAGGTTGTAGAGCCACACGGCCATGATGACGATGTAGACGATCGGGAAGAGGCCGAAGGCCGCGCCCTGGGTCGCGGAAAGCAGCGCGAGGTCGACGGGCATGCCGAAGGCGAAGATCGCGGCCGCGAGGGCCGCCGCGAGCGAAATGATCGCGCACACGTGCGTTTTCACTTTGAACACGCCCAGGAGAATGAAAAAGACGACGAGCGGCAGAAGGCCGAGCAGCGCCGTCAGGGCGAGCGACGATCCGACCGCCGTCGTCGACGGCGTGTAGGCGGCGTGAATCATGGGGTCTCCTTTCTGCGAGGGAATCTGCCCCTGGCCGTACCTCCGTTGGTTACGGTCTGAAAGTGACCGAAATGGTGAGAGCCTCGGCCGTCTCTTTCACGCACCGAAATCTCATGACGTGCGGCCTACGTTACACCAGCGTGTGCTCCAGATCAATGGCACCGGCAAGCGGGGGCCCAATCGACAGGCCGTTCGCAGACCGGCAATGCCCGCCATAAATGAGTCGAATGCTTGCTGGCGGGTGCGGGTCGAATGCTTGCTGGCGGGTGCGGGTCGAATGCATGCTGGCGGGTGCGAGTCGAATGCGTGCTGGTGGGTGCGGGTCGAATGCTTGCTGGCGGGTGCGGGTCGAATGCTTGCTGGCGGACGGGTTCCGCAAAATTGAGATGCCTTTGCGCCGACGGTCGGCTTCTCTTCGTCTCGTATCCTTGAAAGGCACACCAACCTATTGAAACGCCTGCTATTCCGGTGTTTGGTGTGCGGAGTTTGAGCACCCAACCGTTTGTCGGGAGTTGGGGAGGCTCGACCGGGCTGTGACGGCGGAAATCGACGTGTTCAAGGCTCTCGCATCGACGGGGCTTTCAATGCCGGCTCGTTTGGCGCCACGACTGCCTATGGGAAGCCACGACTGCCTATGGGAAATAGGGATCGACTCGAAGCCTGGATCGGTCGGCGTTCCTAAGGAAATGCCGGATGCCGTCAAGACGAGATTCAATGGGCCCTTCAATAGGAACGCCCCGTCTGGACAGACGGCGACGCCCAGTCCAAACAGTGGGAACGTCCAGCCTGGACGAGCGAGGGTGTGGACTCAGAAGAATGGGAACGCCCTTTTGGGAAGAGGGGCATCAGCCCAGACAAAAAGGTACCCGGAGCCTCCTTTGGCGTTGTCCGTCTGACGCCCTATGGCAGGAGGCTCCGGGAGCTTCAATGTGTCCGAACCGGTTCTCGGCGACGTCGAGCTTTGATTCGGCTAGCCCAAGCTACCACGGCTGGCCCTGGGCGTGACAACTCGAGACCGACCCGAGTTTGTCAGCCGTCCGCGTAGCGCGGTTGTCGGCCGGTCGTTTGCGATGCATGCGAAGAGAGCCGCAACCCACCGGCCGGTCGTTTGCGATGCGCACCCAAAGGGGCCGCCCCTCGCAGACCAACTGTTTTCCGCATGGCGCGCCGAAGGCTGCCGACGTCGCCCGCCGGTCACTTGACGTCGTCGTCGACCCAGTCGAGGGTCTTCGATATCGCCTTCTTCCACTGGCGGAGCTGACGCTCGCGCTCGGCCGGCTCCAGGCGCTGGGGGTTCTCCAGGGTGAAGTAGGTGC
>CAJPTB010000216.1 GCA_905373325.1 uncultured Ancrocorticia sp. | reverse complement strand
GCCGGGAGGCCCCGCCGCTCGGTCGTCCTTGAAAGATTGGGATAAAACTCAAGAAAGGAAACAAGCATGCCGTACACCCGTGACGACGTCGCCAAGCTCATCGACCACACCCTGCTCAAGCCGGAGGCGACGCACAGCCAGGTCCGCGCGCTCGTCGAGGAGGCCAAGGAGCTCGGGGTCTGCTCCGTGTGCGTCTCGCCGTCGCTGCTTCCCCTGCCCTTCGACCTGGGGGACGTGAAGCTCGCGGTCGTGTGCGGATTCCCCTCGGGGGCGCACCACAGCGACGTCAAGGCGGCCGAAGCGGCCCGGGCCGTCGCCCAGGGGGCCGACGAGGTCGACATGGTCGTCAACCTCGCGTGGGCGGCCGGGAACGAATTCGAGAAGGTCGAGGCGGACATCCGCGCCGTCCGCGAGGCGATACCTCGGGCGGTTCTGAAGGCCATCATCGAGTCGGCGGCACTGAGCGACGAGCAGATCGTCGCCGTGTGCAAGGCGGCAAAGGCCGCGGGCGCCGACTTCGTCAAGACCTCGACGGGGTTCCACCCGTCCGGGGGAGCTTCGGTCCACGCCGTCGCCCTCATGAAGGCGACGGCAGGGGAGACGATGCAGGTCAAGGCCTCGGGCGGAATCCGCGACGGGAAATTCGCCGCGGAGCTTCTCGACGCGGGGGCTACGCGCCTCGGCCTCTCGGCGAGCGCGAAGGTGCTCGACACCCTCTGAGGCCGCCCGCCGCGCTCACCGGAGGCCAGAGCCTGGCCGCTAGAGCTGGAGCGCCGCCGAAACGTCGGCCTTGAGCGCTTCGAGCCGTGAGGCTGCGGCCTTCTTCGCCGAATCGAGGCCGCCTTCGACGGGCTCGCAGACCTCGAGGTAGCACTTGACCTTAGGCTCGGTCCCCGAGGGACGAATGACCACGCGGTCGTCCGCCTGAGTGCGCCACACGATCGCGTCCGTGGGAGGAAGATCCTCCGTCCCTTCGCTCAGGTCGAGGGAGCCGACCACGGGCGAGCCCGCGAGGGAGGAGGGAGGCTCGCGGCGCACCTTCTCCATCGTGCGTCCTATGATGGACAGGTCCTCGACCCGGACGGTGACCGGCGCCGTGAGGAAAACCCCGTGAAGCGCATACAGGCGGTCGAGTTCGCCGAGGAGCGAGGATCCTGAGGCGGCGAGCCCCGCGGCGACCGACGCCAGGAGGATTCCCGCCGACATGCCGTCCTTGTCCCTGACGGCCGCCGGATTGACGCAAAAGCCGATGGCCTCCTCGTACCCGTAGGCGATGTTGTGCACTCGCGCTATCCATTTGAAGCCGGTGAGGGTCTCGCGGTGCTCCGCCCCGTGCGCGGCGGCGATGCGTCCGAGCAGCCTTGAGGAGACGATGGAATTGGCCAGCACGCCGCCCGGGCTCTCCGGGGCGCCGCTCTGGCCCGAAGCCGCCTGCCCTTCCAGCTTCTGCGCCGCCTGCTCACCGAGAATCGAGCCGATCTCGTCGCCCGAAAGCTGGTGCCATTCGCCCCCGTCCGGAACGGCCGCCGAGCACCTGTCGGCGTCGGGGTCGGAGGCGACGATGAGGTCCGCCCCGACCCTGCGAGCCGTTGCGATAGCGAGGTCTAGCGCGCCCGCCTCCTCGGGATTCGGAAAGGCGACGGTGGGGAAGTCGGGATCCGGCTCGCATTGTTCGGCCACCTCGACGACGTCGCGAAAGCCCGCGGCCTCGAAGACGCGGCGCATGATCTGCGCGCCGACGCCGTGCATTGCCGTGTAGACGATTCTCAAGTCGCGCGGCCCGGCGGGGACGAGTGCGGCGCATTCGGCCACGTAGGAATCGACGAGCTCCTCGCCGACCGTCGCATAGTCGTTTGCGAGGGGGATGTCGGCGGCAGGCCCCGTCGCCTCGATCTCTCGCGCGATCTCCGCGTCGGCCGGGGGGACCAGTTGGACGCCCCGGCCGTCCTCGTCGGTGTGCGCGCCGCCGAGGTACACCTTGTACCCGTTGTCGCGAGCCGGGTTGTGCGACGCGGTGACCATCACCCCGGCGTCGGCGCCGAGCGCGCGGACCGCGTAGGCGAGGATCGGCGTCGGCAGTGCCCGCGGAAGAATCGCCGCGCGCAGGCCTGCCGCCGTTACGATTGCGGCGGTGTCCTCGGCGAACTTCCGCGAGTTGCGGCGTGCGTCGTAGCCGACGACGACGAAGGCGTCCCCGCCGGTCTTCTTGCAAAGATATGATGAGAGTCCGGCGGCGGCCTTGCGGACGACGGCCGTGTTCATTCGGAAGGGCCCCGCCGCCATCGGCCCGCGCAGCCCCGCTGTGCCGAATTGCAGAAATGAGGAGAACCGGTCGTCCAGCTCGGCCTGAGCCTCCGCCTCGCCCCCCTCGGCGCGGCTGAGAAGCTCGGCGAGCTCGGCCCTGTCGTCTTCGTCGGGGTCCGCCGCGATCCACTCGCGGACGGCGCTGGCATTGACCATTGTCTTCCCTCTCGTCGGTGATGTGAAATTTGCTGTGCGAGATTTTCCGTTCGGAAGCTTGTGCGAGGCTTTCCGTTCGGAAGACTTCCGAGCCGAGGCCGGCGCCTAGGAGGCCGCCGCACGTCGCCGACGGGCCGGATTGCGCGTCGCCGAGCCGTTCCGCGCAGGTTCCGCCGACGTCGGTCAGTCGGCGAAGTCGGTCAGTCGGCGTCGGCCAAAGGCCGGTCGGCGCCGGAGCCGACTCGGTCGATGATCCGCACGATGTCTGCGAGCAGCCGGGAGATGCGCGGGCCCGCGGCCTTCCCGGCTTCGAGGACCTCGCCGTGGCTGAGGGCGCTTGGGGCGATCCCCGCGGCGTAGTTCGTCACGAGGGAGATTCCCAGCACCTCCATTCCCGCCGCGCGGGCTGCGATCGCCTCGAGCGCCGTCGACATTCCCACGAGGTCCGCGCCCAAGGCCCTGGCCATGCGCACCTCGGCCGGCGTTTCATAGTGCGGCCCGGGAAATTGGGCGTAGACGCCCTCGGGAAGGCCGGGGTCGACGCCCCGGGCGATCTCGCGAAGCCGCGGCGAGTACAGATCGGTCAGATCGACGAAGTCCGCCCCCCGCAGAGGCGACGTCGCGGTGAGGTTGATGTGGTCGCCGATGAGGGCCACGGTTCCCGGGCCCCATTCGGGGACGGTCGATCCGCACCCGTTGGTCAGGATGCACACTTTTGCGCCCGTCGCCGCGGCGGTTCGGACTCCGTGGGCGACGGCGTCGACGCCCTTGCCCTCGTAGAAGTGGGTCCGCGCGCCCAGCACCAGAGCGCGGCCCGATTCGAGCACAATGGATCTCAAAGTGCCGCGGTGCCCTGCGACGCCGTTGGCAGAGAAACCGGGCACCTTCTCAGCCGGCACTTCGGCGACGGTCTCCCCGATGAGGTCGGCCGCGCCGCCCCAGCCCGATCCGAGAGTGAGCACGCAGTCGTGGGAGGCGACGCCGGTGAGGTCGGCGATGACCCGCGCCGCTTCGGCGGCGAGTTCGTTTGTCATGGGCAATACGTTACAGGCAGTAGGCGCGGTCTATAAAGCAGTAGGCTTGGGTTATGAATACGAACGAGGCTCAGCCTCTTAATGCGGACGACGTCGTGGCTCTGACGGCGCAGCTTGTGGACATTCCCTCCGTCTCGGGGGAGGAGGGCAGGATCGCCGACGAAATCGAAGCGACCTTGAGAAAGCACGGGCGCCTTGAAGTCCTCAGGGACGGCGACGCCGTGGTGGCGCGCACGAATCTCGGAAAGCCCGTGCGGATACTCCTGGCCGGGCACACGGACACCGTCCCCGTCGCGGGCAACGTTCCCGGAAGGCTCGAAGGCGGGGTCCTCTGGGGCAGAGGGTCGGTCGACATGAAGGGCGGGGACGCCGTCCTCCTCCATCTCGCCACGACCCTGCGGGAGCCGCGAACGGATCTCACGTGGGTCTTCTACGACCACGAAGAGGTCGAGGCCAGCCTCAACGGCCTCGGCCGCCTCTCGCGCAACCATCCCGACTGGCTTGCAGCCGACCTCGCCGTCCTCGCCGAGCCCACCGACGGAGGCATCGAGGGC
>CAJPTB010000215.1 GCA_905373325.1 uncultured Ancrocorticia sp. | reverse complement strand
GCCGACGGGCGCCTCGTACGCACGTCGCCGCGGGCGTACGCGGCCTCCCGAGCCCGATCCAGGGCGCGAAGCGCGAGCACGTCGCCGTTTCGCTCGATCGCGGCCCTCCTCGCCGCATCGATCGCGCCGTCAGCCATCGCCGCCGCCCTCCACGGCACCACCGTTCCCAGCGACCGACGCGTTTCCGCCGTCTTCCTCGGAATCGCCTCGAGACTCCTCGGCGAGACCGCCAAATCCTTCGGCGGAGCCTCCCGTTTCCGCCGAAACGCTCTCGAGTCCCTCAGAGACATTCCCCAGCGTCACCGTCAGGCGTCGCCCGCCCAGTCCGGCCGGCAGTTCGCTGCCGACGGCCGCGGTGACGATCGTCTGCTCGGCCTCTTCGACGATTCGCGCCAGCCGGTCTCTTCGCCGCACGTCGAGCTCGGCGAAGACGTCGTCGAGAATGAGGACGGGCTCGCCGCCTTCCGCCCATTCCCCAGATTCGTCGCCGCGCAGAACCCGCCAGGACGCGAGCTTGAGAGCAAGCGCGTAGCTCCACGACTCTCCGTGGGAGGCGTAGCCTCTGGCGGGCAGCGTCCCGAGGGCGAGTTCGAGTTCGTCTCGGTGCGGGCCGACGAGGTTCACGCCGCGTCTGATCTCCTCCTCGCGTCGCTCGGCCATGGCGCTGATGAGCCGGATTTCGTTGAGTTCGACGTCGTGAAACTCTTCCTGCAAGCCTTCGCCGAAATCGGACGCGCCGCCTGCCCCGCTCGCCTCCGTTTGCCCTCCATGCCGCCCGACGCTTGCGCGGTAGACGATTTCAGCCGGGCCGCGTCCGCCCGAGACCTTCGCGTAGAACTCGTCGACGCAGGGCCGCAGCCTGGCGACGATCTCCGCGCGGGCGGCGGTTATCCTCGCCCCGAGCTTGGCCAATTGGACGTCCCAGACGTCCAGGGCTGCCGCGTCCGCCGATCCGCCGCCCCTGCGGGCAGCCCCGACCGATTTCAACAGAGCCGCGCGCTGCCGCGCCGCCCTGTCGTATTCGGATTTGACCGCGACCATCCTCGGCCGAAGCTGAACCATGATTCCGTCGAGGAAAGACCGCCGCGCCGCGGGATCGCCGGAGACCAACTCCAAGTCTTCGGGGGCGAAGAGGACGCTGCGCACCGTGCCGACGATTTCGGGCGGACGCACGAGTCCGCGGTTGATCCTCGCACGGTTGGCCCGGCCGGAGTAGATTTCCACCTCGACCGTCGTCGGCGCGGAAGAGCGGACGACGCGCGCCTGAACCACCGCGGCCGTCGCCCCTTGGCGGACCAATGCCGCGTCGCCCGAAACCCTGTGGGATGAGAGGGTCGACAGGTAGCCGACGGCCTCGATGAGATTCGTCTTCCCCTGCCCGTTCTCGCCGACGAGAACCGTCACCCCCGGCTCCAGGGCGACGATCGCCCGCTCGTAAGAGCGGAAATCCGTCAGCGCGAGGTCGCTAAGGTACACGCTCTCTCCGTCGCCTGCCCGCCTCGCGGGTCATCCGCCGTAGGTGCGGATCGGCATGAGCAAAAGCCGGAACTCTTGATCGTCCTCGCCGTCGATTTCGGGCTGCGCTGTGAGAACGGCCGGTTTCGAAGCGCTCGTGAACGACAGGCGGACGTAGGGGGCCGACGTCGCCCCGAGCCCCTCCTGGAGAAAACTCGGATTGAAGGCCATGACGATGTCCTCGCCGTGAAGCGTCGCTTCGAGTGCCTCGCTCGTCTGGGCGTTGTCCCCCTGGCCCGCTTCAAGGATCACCTGGCCTTCGCTGAAGGAAAGCCTGACGGCGGAGTTCTTTTCGACGACGAGCCTCGCGCGCTTGATCGCGTCGAGCATCTCCTGGCGTCCGATGACGGCATAGCCCGTCGCCTCCGAGGGGAAGAGATTGCGGACCTGGGGGTACTCGCCGTCGATGAGCCGGGCGACGTTGTGGCGGCCGGCCGCCGAAAAGCCGATCATGCCCGTCCGGCCCGAATTGTCTATCGCAAGTTCGACCTTGCCCACGGAGCCCAACGCCTTTGCGATGTCCGACAGCCGCGAGGCCCGCACGAGGATCCTGTGCGAGGCATCCTCATTCGAAGGCTCCCACGTCAGATCGCGCACCGCGAGCCGGTAGCGGTCCGTGGCCATGAGGGACATCGTCTTCCCCTCGATCTCGATGCACACCGAGACGAGAAGCGGAAGAGTGTCGTCGGAGGAAGCGGCCGTCACCACCTGCGCGACGGTCTCCTGCCAAAGAGCCCCGTCGACGACGCCGGAGACCTCGGGCATGGGCGGCGGCGACGGGTAGTCCTCGAGGGGCATCGACTGCATAGAGATGTGCGACGACCCGCACACCACCTCGAGCTTGGCGCCTTTCAGCTCCATGTCGATCGGCTTGTTGGGCAAGGCCCTGGCGAAATCCGAGAGAAGCCGGCCGTGGACCAGCGTCGTTCCGGGCTCGTCGACGGCGGCCTCTATCACGGCGTGCGAGGAAATGTCCGGGTCGTAGGAGGATAGGGCGACGACGCCGTCCTTGTCCGCTTCGATCTTCATTCCCGCGAGAACGGGAAGGGAAGGGCGCGAGGGGATCGTGCGGGCAACCCACGAAACGGCGTCGGCGAAGACGTCGTGCTCAACCCTAAGCTTCACTACAGACCTTCTTTCTTTGAATCCTTAAAGGATATACCTAACTCCACTTTACGCGAGAACGACTTGGCCGTCGTCCATATCCGCCTCGTTGCGCAGTCCGAGACCGACCGTTCCCTGTACTAGATAAGTTCTTAGTAGTAGTTGTAGCACCTGTGGAATCGGTGGATAACCGGACTTTTGTCAGTATTGTCAATGGATTCTGCTGTGGATGGAACTGTGCGGAACTTGGGAGCAAAACTCGGAAATCAGTGGATGAGACACTTTCGACCTTGAAAGATCCACAGACAAAAAGCTCTTGTCCACAGAGAATCAGGGGTATGCCACAGCCTCATGCACAGCGTGTGTGGATTCCACAAGCGCCTGGCGCACGGCGAACCGCGTGAATCTCGGGTCCGCGCCGGGCTGTGAGAGGCCCGTGCACGGCGATTGCGCGAATCCGATGGGCGGCCGCGGCGAAGCCCGGGCACGCGGATTACAAAGAAGCCTGCTGGGCGGCTTGCTTGATTCGGCTCGTCAGCTCGGAAACCTGGTTGTACGTGGTTTGCCGCTCGGCCATCTGCTTGTCGATCTTTCGGCACGCGTGCATCACGGTGGTGTGATCGCGCTTGCCGAAAAGGTGGCCGATCTTAGGAAGCGACAGCTCCGTCATTTCCCGGCACAGGTACATGGCCACTTGGCGAGCGGAGACGAGGACCCTGCTCCGGTCGGTCGATATCATCTCTTCGATGGAAATGTCGAAGTATCCGGCCGTTTGGCTCATGATGAGGGTCGCGGTGATCTCGATGGCGTCGGGATTGGCTATGAGGTCCTTGAGTATCATTTCCGCCAGTCCGAGGCTGATCGTCTGCTTCGACAGATCGGCGAAGGCCGTGACTCGCCGAAGGGCGCCCTCCATCTCGCGCACGTTCGTCAGCATGTGGGTCGCGATGTACTCATTGACCTCTCGGGGAACCGTGAAGCCGTCCGAGTGGGCCTTCTTCTCCAGGATCGCGATTCTCGTTTCGAGGTTGGGACGGTCGATGTTCGCCGTCACGCCCGAATTGAAGCGTGAGAGCATGCGCTCCTCGAATCCGTTGAGGAGGTTGGGAGACACGTCCGATGTGATGACGATTTGCTTGTTGGAGTTTGTCAGCGCGTTGAAGGTGTGAAAGAACTCCTCGACCGTCGAGTCCCGTCCGCCGATGAACTGGATGTCATCGATGAGCAGGATGTCCACCGTTCGGAATTGATTCTTAAACTCTGCTTGGTGTCCGTCACGCACGGAGTTGATGAAGGCGTTCGTGAACTCCTCGGCGCTCACGTAGCGGACTTTGATGGAGGGGAAGAGGTTGAGAGCATAGTTCCCGATGGCATGCATGAGATGGGTCTTTCCCATGCCGGAATCCGAGTAGAGGAAGAGGGGGTTGTACGTCGTTCCGGGCGATTCGGCCACGGCTAGCGACG
>CAJPTB010000214.1 GCA_905373325.1 uncultured Ancrocorticia sp. | reverse complement strand
GGACGGAGTGGCGCCTCAGGCGCGCGACGACGTCGGCGAGCGCCTCGTCGCCGGAAAGGTCGGCGTTGTCAAGCAGATCGAGGATCGCCGCCCCCTCGGCGTCGAGCGCGCCCTTCTCTCCGAGCTCGCGCAGCAGCAGCGTCGGCATCGTGTCGACGCCCTCCCGAAGGTCGGTCCCGGGGGTCTTCCCCGTGACGGCGGCGTCGGACTCGATGTCAATGACGTCGTCGGCGAGCTGAAACGCCACGCCGATGCATTCGCCGTACTGCGCGAGGGCGTCCGCGAGCTCCCACGATCCGCCGGAAAAAAGCACGCCGTAGCGCGCGGAGGTGGCGATGAGCGAGCCGGTCTTGTCCGCCAAGACGCGGATGTAGTGGTCACGCGGCGAAACGCTCGCCCGGGGGCCGATCGTCTCGTGAAGCTGCCCCTGGCACAGCCGCTCAAACGTCATGGCGTGCAGCTTGACGGCCTGCGGGCCGAGCTTCGACGTGACTAGCGACGCCCTGGCGAAGAGGACGTCTCCGGCCAGGATCGCCACAGAGTTTCCAAACAGCGACTGAACGGAAGGAACGCCGCGGCGCATGGGGGCGTCGTCCATGACGTCGTCGTGATACAGGGACGCCAAATGGGTCAGTTCGACGGCGACAGCCGAATCGAGGACGGCCGCGGCCCCGGGCCGCGGCCCGAGCTCGGCCGCCAAGAGGACGAGGGCCGGCCGAAGACGCTTGCCCCCGGCGCCGACGAGATGCGTCGTCGCCGGATCGACCTGCAGATCGTCCAGACGCACTTCCTCGCCGAGGCGACGCTCGACGGCTTCCATACGCTTGCCGAGACGTTCGGCCAACGTACTAGTTTCTAGGGCCACCGTCAGAGTATAAACGCCATGGCGTTGTCGAGAAAGCTCCACACTGCGTTCGGCGCGAGGCCGGTCAGCGCGATTCCCGCCGCCGCGGCCAGAATCGCCGCCGCCGAAAGCCCTTCGGAAGCGACCGTCGCCGTCCCCGGCGCCGGGTCTCTGAAGAACATGAGGAGTATGAGGCGGAAGTAAAAGAAAGCCGTGGCGGCCGAGGCGAGGACCGCGAGGAAAACGAGCACCGTTTCGCCCGAGGAATACCCCGCCTTGAACACGAAAAACTTGCCCATGAAGCCGCCGGTGAGCGGAATGCCCGCAAACGAAAGCAGGAACAGCGTCATCGCCCCGGCGAGAAACGGGTTCGTCTTGCCCAAGCCCCGCCAGGCGCGCAACGACGTCGCCTCGCCCAGAATGCTGCCGTTGGCGCTCTTCTGACGAACGAGGGTCACGACGGCGAAGGCTCCGACCGACGCCAAGCCGTAGGCGAGCAAGTAGAAGGCAACCGAGCGGATGCCGTCCCGGGAGTACGCCCCGACGCCGATGAGCACGAACCCTGCGTGGGCAATCGAGGAGTAGGCGAGCATGCGTTTGACGTCGGACTGGACGATTCCGCCGACCGTGCCCACGAGCATCGTCAGAATGACGATCGCCCAAAAGACGGGCCGGAGCTCGGTCTCGGCCCCGCGTCCGATCGAGTAGGCGAATCTGATCATCGCGCCAAAGGCAGCGATCTTCGTTCCGGCGGCCATGAAGCCCGTGACGGGCGTGGGGGCGCCTTGATAGGCGTCCGGCGTCCACGAATGGAAGGGGGCGGCTCCGACCTTGAAAAGGAGGCCTGCCAGGACGAGCGCCGAGCCGGCGACGAGCAGCGCGTCCATTCCGGTGCTTTGAAGCAGAGCCGATGCGATGGACCAATAGTCGAGCGAGCCGGAGAAGCCGTAGAGCAGAGCCGCGCCCATGAGGAAGAACGCAGAGGAGAACGCGCCGAGGATGAAGTACTTGAGCGCGGCCTCCTGGGACAGGGCGCGACGTCGGCGGGCCGTCGCACACAAAACGTAAAGCGGGAGCGAAAGCACCTCGAGGGCGATGAAGAGCGTGAGAAGGTCGCCCGCGGACGTGAAGGCGAGCATGCCGCCGACGGCGAACAGGCCGAGGGGGAAAATCTCCGTCTGCTCGTACCCCGCCTCCGTGGCCTCGCGTTCGTCGAGCGACCCGGGCTCCGTCGCGGCGGAGGCGGCGAACGATCCCTCGCCGGTCTTCGTGCGGTCGGCGAAGACGAGGAACGCGAGCAGGGAGCACACCAGGATGAACGCCTGGAAAGCCAGGGCGGGAAGATCCTCCTGCAGAGTCCCGACGCCGGCGGGCCTCTCGCCCGCGAGTTTGACGGCGGACTTCGGCCCGTCGTCAAGAACGGCCGTCCACCGCCACACGACCGCGGCGAGCGCGCCGGCCAGCGCGGCCAGCGACAGCGTCGCCTGGACCGGCCTCCTCGCGCGCCGAGGGAAAAAGGCCTCGACGAGCACGCCGAAAACGGCCGTGCCCAAGACGATAAGGATGGGAGTGAGCGCCGCCCATTCGATCGTAGGAGTTGTCACTTCGCGCTCCCTTCAATGGCGACTGTTGAGGACTGCACGGCCGTCGGCTTCACGGCGTCGACGAGAGGCGAGGGGAAGAACCCGAGGGCGAGCATCGCCGCCACAAGGATTCCCGCAACCGTTTTCTCGCGCGCGTCAAGGTCCGGCGCGGCGACGTCGGGCTTGGGGCCCGTGAAGATCCGCTGATACGGAAGAAGGACGTAGACGGCCGCGAGAATGACGCCGAGCACGGCGACGAGGGCAAACGCCCCGTGGACCTTGAACGTCCCCATGAGCACAAGATACTCCGGCACGAAGCCGGAAAGCCCGGGCAAGGCGATCGTCGCCAGGCCCGACACAAGGAAGACCCCGGCGATCACAGGCGTCACGCGCTGCCACCCGCCGTAGGTCGTGATGAGGGCGTCGCCCCCGCGGCGGCGCAGGAACCCGACCGTCAAGAACAGGGCGCCCGTTGCGACGCCGTGGGCGACCATGTAGACGATCGCGCCGGTCATCGCCGTCGAACTGCCGGAGAAGACGCCGAGCACGATGAATCCGAAGTGGCTGACCGAGGTGTAGGCGATGAGGCGCATGAGGTCGTTCGAAGCGATTGCCATGAAGGCGCCCCAGAAGATCGATATGACGGCGAAGACCATGACGGGGACGGCGGCGGACTTCGCGGCGTCGGGCGCAATGGGAAGGCACAGAGCGATCATGCCGTAGGTCCCGACCTTGTCGAGGACGCCGACGAGCAAGGTGGACGTTCCCGCCGGAGCCTTCTCGGCCGCGTCGGGAAGCCAGGTGTGGACGGGGAACATCGGCGCTTTGATCGCAAAGGCCGCGAAGAACGTGAGGAAGACGAGCATGCCGTTGCCGCCGGCGGCCTGCGCGGCCGATTCGAAGAGCAGGCCCTTGGGGCCCTCTGCGCGAGCCGCGAGCGCGACGACGCCCACGAGCATGACGAGCCCGCCGAAAAGCGAGTAGAGGACGAATTTGACCGCGGCGCGCGATGCGCCTTCCCCGCCGTACCGACCGATGAGGAAGTACATCGGCAGGATCATGAGCTCGAAGAAGACGTAGAAAAGGAAGACGTCGCGCGCGGCGAAAATGCCGATCATCACGGCTTCGAGCGCAAGCACCCAGCCGACGTACCCGGCGGCCCTGTCCGGGGACTCGCCTCGGAAGTCGCCGGCCGCCGCGAGCAGAACGAGCGGAACGAGGAAGACGGCCAGGCCCACCATCACCAGGCCCATGCCGTTGACTCCCCAAGCAACGCTTGCCCCGATCTGCGGGATCCACGAATAGTCCTCGGCCAGCTGGACGCGGCCGGCGGCGTCGAAGTCGAATCCGGCTGCGGCGCCGACGAAGAGGGCGAGAATCAGGCCCGAAAGGCCGACGCCGAAGGCGATGGCGTGCCCTCTCAACGGCTTGACGAGCCACAGGAGAAGCGCGCCGACGAGCGCCACGACGATGAGGACGGTCAGCCAGGGAAAGGCTGCCTCGATGACGTTGTGCATGATGCTCTCCTCTTCCTACAGCCGCGCCGCCAGGGCCGCGACGAGCACGCGCCTGCAGAACGGCTATGCCCGCACGTACGCCTCGTACATGACTTTCGGCGTCGTAATCGTGCTCGTCGCGGCCCTGGCGGCGCGGCCGAGGACCGGCTCGAGCCACTCGACGA
>CAJPTB010000213.1 GCA_905373325.1 uncultured Ancrocorticia sp. | reverse complement strand
GTCTGCCGCTGTGCGGCTTGCCGCGCAGCGGCCTGGCGCTCGGTGTCCTGTCGCTCAATGGCTTGCTGTCGGGTTTCGGGCGTCCCAAACTAGCAGCCTGCAGTTCCGCTGCACCGCTCGCATCGGCGACGCCGGCGGCACCACTGTCGATGCCGCTATCGGATGGAGTTCCATCCGCGGCGGCCAAGACAGATTCGACAGCGGGCGAGTGTGCCGCATCGCCCGCCTGCTTGACCGGCGGCTGCCAGAGCCGGGTGATCGAGACGCCCCAGTTCGCCAGCATGGCACGCAGCAGCGGCAGCGAGATGCCGACCACGCCGTGATAGTCGCCGTCGACCCTCTCGACAAACGGCCCGCCCAATCCGTCCACGGTGAAGGCTCCCGCCACGTGCAGCGGCTCCCCGGTGGCGACGTATGCCTCGACTTCGGCGTCGGACATCGGCGCGAAATGGACGACGGCGTGGGAAACCGCCCCCAGCGACGCCCCGCTCTCCAAATGGATGATCTGGTGGCCCGTGTGAAGGACTCCGCTGCGCCCGGCCATACGCGCGATGCGCTCCCGCGCCGTTTCGGGGGCGCCGGGCTTGCCGACTGCCTGGCCGTCGAACTCGAACATCGAATCGCAGCCGACAACGATGTCGGCCCCCGCCGCCTCGCGCGGGTCATACGCCACCGCACGGGCCTTCGCCGTCGCGAGGGCGAGGACCTTTTGCGCCGGCCCGCCGCGAACCGATTCGAGGAGGGCTTCTTCGTCGACGTCGGAGACCTGGACGAGCGGATCGAAACCCGCGGCCCGCAGGGTGGCCAGCCGTGCAGGTGATTTACTGGCCAGAGCCAGCCGGAGACGTCCGTTGCCCGTCAGGCCGAGCCTGCCGCCGCGCGTCCGCTGAGGCGTTGCGCGGGCGCTAGCCCAGCCCCGGCCCGGCGCATCAATCGCCGATTCATTCGCAAGCGGCTTCTTCGCCCATTCGTTTTCAGGTGGCATTTCGGCAAACGAATCTGTGGCGTCACCCTTGCCATCGGCCAGATCAGCGGATCGTCTGCGCCCGGCCTCGCCCGCTGGGGTATCAGGCACGGCTGCACCCGTCAGATCACGTCTGGCTTCGCCCGCTGGGTCATCAGGCACGGCTGCACCCGTCAGGTCACGTCTGGCTTCGCCCGCTGGGTCATACCCGGTATCGCCGGCATGCCCGGCCTCACCCGCATGCCCCCGTGAGGACCCGCTCACGCCAAGGCCTCGCGCAGAACGTCCAGGCCCACCGAGCCGATCGACAGGGCCCTGTTGTGCCACGCCTTGAGGTCGAAGTTCGCGCCCTCCTTCGCCCGGGCCTCCTCGCGAAGCTGCGTCCAGATGCGCTGGCCGATCTTGTACGACGGCGCCTGCCCCGGCCACCCCAGGTAGCGGTTGAGCTCGAAGCGCAGGAAGGCGTCGTCGCTGGCGACGTTCTCACGCAGGAAGCGCCACGCCGAATCGGCGTCCCACGTGCCCTCACCCCACGGGCCGGCGTCCTTGCGCAGGTGAACGCCGAGATCCACCACCACGCGCGAGGTGCGCAGCCGCATCGAGTCGAGCACGCCCATGCGGTCGCCCAGCTCGTCCATGTACCCGAGCTCGGCCATGAGCTGCTCGGCGTAGAGGGCCCAGCCCTCGCCGTGGCCCGACACCCAGCAGCCGCCCGCGGTTCCGTTCCGGCGCCAGTCGTTGAGCAAGTCGCGCATGTACGTTGTGAGCCCGATCTGCAAGTGGTGGCCCGGAACGCCTTCGTGGTAGACGGTGGTCTTTTCCTTCCAGGTCGCAAACTCCGTGACACCGGAAGGCACGGACCACCACATGCGGCCCGGTCGCGAGAAATCGCCCGTCGGGGGCGTGTAGTAGATGATCCCGGTTCCCGACGGCGCCAGGCAGCACTCGATCGTGCGCAGCGGCTCGGGAATGTCGAAATGCTCGGACATCGCCGCAACCGAGGCGTCCGCCGTCTCCTGCATCCACCTTTGCAGGGCGTCGACGCCGGAGAGCTTGCGCTTGGGATCCGAATCCAGCCTCTCCATCGCCTCGCGCACGCCGACGCCGGGTCCGTACAGCTCGCGCGCCGTCCTTTCCTGCTCCGCGACGATCTCCGCGAGCTCGGCCTTCCCCCATTCGTAGGTCTCGTCGAGGTCGATGTCCGCGCCGAGGAAGTGGCGCGAGAAGAGGCTGTAGCGCTCGCGGCCCACGGCGTCTTCCTCCACCGCCGTCGGCAATGCCGTCTCCCGCAGGAAATCGGCGAGCTGGCCGTAGGCCACGCGCGCCGAGTCGGCGTTCGCGGCGACTTCGGGCCGTTTGTTCACCAGATGGAGAAAGGGGGAGGCCGAGCCGGCGGCGCCCTCGCACTGCTCCGCGCACCTCTCGATCTGGCGCGCCGGGATCGGCGGCCCCGAGGCGATTCGCTGCCGCAAGGATTCCTTGTAGCCTTCGAGGGCTTCGGCGACGACGCCGAGACGGCGGTTGACATTGTCCCAGTCGGCCTCGGTTTCGGTGGGCATGAGGTCGAAGATGTCTCGGACGCCCTGGATGGGTGAGGCGATGACGTTGATCTCGCCGCACCTCTCGCCGGAGTTGATGAGCTCGAGCTCCAGCCCAAGGCGCTCGTTCATCGCCGCCACGGTGATCCGATCGACGTCGTCGGCGATCGGAAGGGAGTTTAGCTTGGCGAGGGTCCCGGATATCAAGCTGCGCTGCTCGTCCACGCCGGCGGGAGAATAGTCTGAAAGGGCTCCGTGGTCGGCGTCGTCCGTTCCCACGACGGTGGCCGCTTCGGGCGACAAAGCGAGGTCTGCGTGAAAGTACTCGTTCGCGAGTGCGTCGATGGCGCTGGGGGTGCGAATATTTGTCATGGACCAAGTTTATCGATTCGAGCCCTTGCGGCCATAGGAGCATTCTCCTCCGGCGCAATCCACGGCGCCTCTTCGAGGC
This sequence comes from uncultured Ancrocorticia sp., assembly GCA_905373325.1. Lineage (GTDB taxonomy): Bacteria > Actinomycetota > Actinomycetes > Actinomycetales > Actinomycetaceae > Peptidiphaga. Next base: position 1,159 of record CAJPTB010000213.1, on the reverse strand, counting down.
GGGGAAGATTTGCGGAGCCTGCCGCGAAAGAGCGTCGTTGAGCCTGTCGCGAAAGAGCGTCATTGAGCCTGTTGCAAATGAGCGTCGTTGAACCTGTCGGGAAAGAGCGTCATTGTGCCGGCGCCTCTTCGAGGCGGGGGTGCGGCTGGCTGTCCGCCTGTCCATGAGCGCAATTCTTGGAGTTTTTGGGCAGACCCGGAGTTTATGGGCAGACTTGGAGTCTTTGGGCTGAAAGGCGGCGGGCTGAGGCGCGGCCGCCGTGGCAGACGGGGCCAGGATCAGTTGTCATGGGCTCTTGGGGCGCAGGCGCCGGCTTCTTCCGTCTCTGCCCGCTTTTCGGCGGTGCCGATCTCCTCCGAGCCCCCACTCGACGGGCGACTCTCATCCACAACGCGTGACGCGGGCCTCCGCCGTGCCGTATAGTGTGTGATTGAAGGCACAAAACGAGGGAGGTACGTGACACAATTGCACGATGTAAAAGGACTGGAAACGGACGACGGGTCCGGAGGCGAGGCCGTGGACCGCAACGAGAAGGGGCTTTCCGGCGTCGAAAGCCGACAGATCGATGAGAGACGGCAGGACGATGAGAGCCGGTCGGTCGATGAAAGCGTGCCGCTCAACACCGTCGAACGGCATGCGCGCGGCATGCTCGGCGGAGGGGAGCGATATTCCCTCCTGCAGGCGGCCGAGCTCGCGGGGCTCGACGTCGAAACGGCCCTCCGCTTCTGGCTGGCCATGGGTTTTCCCACGGTCTCGGAGAGTCGCGAGAAACGGATATTCACCGACGGCGACGTCGACGCCATGCGGCTTCACGCGAAGGCGCTTCGCTCAGGCCTGCTGACCCACGAAACGTTGGAATCGCTCAATCGCGCCCAATCCCACATGTCCGACCGCCTCGTTCTTTGGCAGCACGAGGTGCTCGTCGACTATGCGCGCAGGGAACTCGGGCTTGACGGGATCTCGGCCAGGTTCTGGGTTCTCGACAACATCGTCGACTACGAGGATTATCTGCGTCGGCAGATGGAATACTCGTGGAGGCGCCACATGGTCGCCCTTCTCCGACGCAGCGAGACGGAAGTCTCCCAAATGGAGCTGACCGAGGCCTCCGACGTCACCCTGCGCAGGGCCTTCGGATTCATCGACATGGTGGCCTTCACGA
>CAJPTB010000212.1 GCA_905373325.1 uncultured Ancrocorticia sp. | reverse complement strand
CCCGCGACGCCGGAGCGACCGTCGTGCGGCATTCGGTCAACCGCGGCAAGGCCTCCGCAATGGAGACCGGGGCGCAGGTGGCGGCCATGCGCGACACGAGGGACCGCCCGCCGCGCCTTTTGCTCTTTCTCGACGCCGACCTCGGCGACACCGCCGTCGAGGCCTCGCCGCTGGTTGCGCCGGTGCTCGAAGGCAAAGCCGATTTCACCGTCGCCGCGCTGCCTCCCCAGGAAGGGGCGGGCGGCTTCGGCCTGGTCACCGGAGCCGCCTTCAAGGCGATCAAGCGGACGACGGGATGGGAGCCGCGCCAGCCGATCTCCGGGCAGCGGTGCATGACGCGTGAAGCCTTCATGGCGGCGCTGCCGCTGGCGAGCGGCTGGGGCGTGGAAACCGGCATGACGATCGACCTGCTCGTGGCGGGGTTCACCGTCCAGGAAGTCGTCTGCGACCTCAAACATCGCGCGTCGGGCAACAACTTCGCCGGCCAGCTGCACCGGGCCGACCAGTACAAGGGCGTGGCCAAGGCCGTGCTGGCACGTCGCCTGCGCAGGATCCACGTCCCGCACGGCAAAAGGAACTCCTCCTCCAAGCCCTACGAGCCGTACAACGCCTACAAGGGCTGACGGCGAGGCAGCCGAGGGAGCGTTTTCCCTTCGCGGCGGGCCGCGTTTCATTCATGCGGCAGCCTGCCGCGCCCCGGCCCTTCTGCTGCCCGTTCCCGCCGATCACGTCGGCGGGAACGGCGCGGTCACACTGCTCGTTTTCCCGCGGCCTCGTTACTTGCTTCCATTGATTATCTCGCCCACCGTCCGTTGCGGCTCTGTCGCATTCGCCTGCTGGCGGCGCAAAATCTCGGCCTGAATGTTCTGCTCAGTTTCTGGCAGGCCCTGCTTCCGAAGGCAGCCGAGGACGTCCTTCATCGACTCTTCCGACTGGTAGTTCGTAGAGTCGAAGTAATCCGAGTGAGACGTAAAAGGGCTGAGAACATACGGATCGTTTTTCCCCTTGATCGTCTGCACGCCAGACATGCCGATGGGCTCGCCCATCTGCGCCATGTCTGCGTCCGGGGCGATATCCACCGATCCGATGTTTGGAACGTAGCCAATGATGTCGTTGTTGTTTCGCATGGCGTAGACGCTGTCCGAGGGCACATTGAAATCTGAAACGTCGTCGGCCGGAACTCCCGGAGAAGCGTAGAAAACTGCGGAGTCGACGACGCCGTCGCGTACCTGCGACAAGCCGTAGCCCAGCGTCGTCGAACCATAGGAATGGCCCAAACCGGTGATCCGAACATCCGAGCTCTCGCCGGCGCCCTGACGCGCGTCGTGCAACCCCTCGAGGAAGCCTGCCAGAGCCTTGCCTCCCTTGGCGGCGAGATCGGTATGGGTCACAGTCTCGATCCCGTTCAGAGGAGACAGGTTCATCTGCGGCGGGTCGTAGCCGAACCACGTGACCGAGGCGGTGTTTCCACCCGCGGCAGCGGCCACGTTAGCCATCTCGGCAGTGTAGCCCACGACGTTGTCTTTGACGTTCGACGACAACCCGCCCACGTGGACAGCGACGTTGTCCGCGGTGTCGACGTCGCCGACGGAAATCGCGGCATGGAGCTGATACTGATCTTCACTGTATTCCTGAGTACGCCCATGCTCGATGACGTCATACACGAGCAGCTGCGACTTTCCGTTGTACCCTGAGGCTTGATTGAGTGCCTCCTTGAGCTTTTCGAGTTCTTCCAGCCTGTCGCACTCCCACTTCGCCTTTTGATACTCATCTGGCGAGATGCCGGAAGCCGAATCGTAGACCGATTTCTCGTAAGCCTCGACAATCGTCTTGTTTTGCCCCTCTCGAGACTTCAGATCGTCATAATCCGCCTGCATCACTGCGCGGTTCGCCTTGTCGCGAGCCCAGGCGTCGACGCCGTTGAGATTGCCGATGAGCTTTGGCTCCTTCGCAACGAGCTCTTCCTGCTCCTCGCGGCTCAGGGAATCCCACCACTGGCTCACCGCCCGGGTGTCGCTGAGGTCGGCCGGCCTGGGCAAGGGTCCGTTCAGCGTGTTCTGAAGGCTGCCTGCTGGCGTGATCGTCCCTTGTTCGATGGCTCTAAGAGCCGCTGCGTACTCTTGATCCGCTTCGGTTGCGCGGCGAACCGCCTTCTCAACAAGTTTGGCGCACGCATTCACGGCCTCTTGCCTGGCATGTGTGTGATCCTCTTCGGTTGGCATGCTCGGTCCTAAGGGATTCAAGATCTTGAGGAGGGAGGTTAGGGTGTTTACATAACTTGCCTCCCACGTCTGTTCACCAGTGTCCTCCACGGCGCCGTCCGAATGGATGATAAACCCGCTGTTCGAGGCGTGCGCCGTCGCGTCGTTGACGAGGCCTTCCACTTCGCCCATCCTCTGCTGCATCTGCGACGTCACTCTTTTCATCTCCCGCAGTTCCACAAGGATCTGGTTGGCTTCGTTCGCGATCTGATCGACCTGCTGGTCGGCCGCATCGCGCGCCTGCCCCTGCCAATCGTCCCACTGATTGAGCTTGAGGATTTCTTGCCCCCACGTTTCAGCCCGCTTGACGAGGCCGTCCAGCTCGCCGTACTCGGTTTCGAGGGTCGATTCCTTCCATTCGACGATGTCGCTCCACTGCATCGATAAGTCCTTTCTCCGTTGTCTCTTGCCGTTGGCCCTTTTTCTTTCAGGTGCTCGAGTTCCGGTTCCTAGCCCTTCTAAGACTCAGGCCCCATCAACTCGTAGATTCCTGCCAAGGCTTCGTTCGTCGCCAGTTGGCCTTCGTCGGCTCCCGAGGCACCTGGAGCGCCCGAAACGCCGATGGCCGACACGCCGCTTTCTCCGTCGACGCCGTCGATTCCAGCGTCGTTCCCGGCCTCCCCGGACGCCGTCAAACCCGCGTATGCGCCGGCCTCGGCCTGATCCGTCTGTCCCACGTCCCTTGCGGTCTGCAGAAGACTGCCCGAATGCTCGTTGAGGGTCCCCTCAATGCTCTTGAGCTTTCCCGTCAGGCATCCGGCTGCCGCCGTCACCGCCGACGACGCGTCCCCTCCTCGAATCTTGCCCGATATTCCCTCTGCGGCGTGATCCGCTGCCAGTTTCGCACTTTCCGTCGCGCAGTTTTCAGCAAACGCCGCCTGTTTGCCGAGCTCGCTCGAATTCACGGACAGCGTGCCCACAGCACCCTCTCCCATCTTTGACTCCCTCCAAGCCTTTGATTGAAAGTTAAATAGATCGTTCTCTGGGGCGACTGTCGCAACCTCTGCAAATACCCACATTCGACTGCCGCTTCCGCCGCCTTGACTATCTTACCTCAGTACAGATCTTGCTTGACTACAAGCGGTCCCCAGCAGGAAGAGCTTGAGATGGCAACGATTCATGCGTGAGGGTAGCTTTCTCCAACTCCTACCGTCTCAAACCAATCTCTTTCGAGCTAAAATCTAGAGTTTCCCCACCTGGCAAATCTTTTTTCATCAGATTGACCCAGCCAATCTATGGCGAATGAAAGCAGGGAACACAACCCCGGGAGTCCACGACCACCGTGCGGGCCTTCCGGACCTCGCCAAACTCGGCCAATCCCCGCATACATTCCACACGTGCCACGCAAGCTCCAGCTGCGCCTGACGGCGGCTCCCGCTTGCTCGACGGCTCAAACTCGTCGGCGACGCTCCAGCACGCCCGGGGAGGAGGGGCTGGGTCGAGGGCGAGGTCAACCCCAACCTGCGGCGCTCAGCATGCCGGGGAAGGAGGCTACGGGCGCCCGACAGCCCGCAACGGCGGGCACCCTGGAAGAGCCGTATCGCCCCTCCAGAATGCCCGCCGCTTTTCGGAGCCCGGCGGCTTGCACGCAGAGCGCCGCCAGCTCGGCAAGCCTCGCTTCGACGACCCGTTTGCGCCGCGCCGTCGGCCCCTATTTGGTTCCAAAGTACGCGCTTGCCCGGCTCCAAACACGCGCTCATACGGTCCCATGTCCACGCTTACATGCGCCCCATGCGAGCGTTTGCCCGGCTCCTTAACAACGCTTGCCCGGCTCCAAGTTTCCGCTCATTTCCTTCCAGCGACGATATCGGAAACTTCTCGTTGCTGGGAGGTCGCGTTCTCTTGCTGGCGGCGCT